>DATJUL010000257.1:0-12330 GCA_035502295.1 Allostellaceae bacterium
GCGATGGGACGCCCGGCCTGGGTTCTGCTGCCCCATGCGCCCGACTGGCGCTGGCTCCTCGGCCGCAGCGACAGCCCGTGGTATCCGAGCCTGCGCCTGTTCCGCCAGGGCCCGGACCGCTCGTTTGCGCCGGTCATGCAATCGATCGCCGCCGAACTCGCGGACAAACCGTAACAGCGGTCGCCGCGGGGTCAGCTGGACAACGTGCAGAGCAGCAGTCCCGATGGCTCAGACGATGCCGGCCGAGCAGCCGGGAGATGCGCGGACCAGCTTATTCCGAGCCGGTGGCGCCACGCGGCGGGGCCGGCCGGTCGGTTATATACTGAGTTGGGCGGGAGAAGCCGGACGGAGGTCGGACATCGGCGTCGCCCGGGACGGGCTTATCTTCGTCGGACGACGAACGGCGCGCGGCAAGATAACTGGGAAGCTGCGCCTCCGCCTGGCCGCCCGCGGCGACGAGCCATTCGCGCAGCGCCGAGACCTCCGGCGCGTCGCTGTGCGCCGCTCGGACATAGGCGAAATAGCCGCGGGTTCTGAGCGCCGGCTCGGGGATCGGCATCACCAGCCGGCCCTCGCGCAATTCGTCGGCGACCAGCGCCAACGGACCCATCACCACGCCGAGTCCTTCGATCGCCGCCTGGATCGCGAAGTAGAAATGCTCGAAAACCTGCTCCCGCAGCGGTTTTAATTGAGGCACCCCGGCGGCGGCGAGCCAGCGTGGCCACGCCTCCGGCAGGGTTGCCGAATGCAAGAGGGTATGCCGCACCAAATCGTCCGGCCGGCGCAACGGACATCGCCGCATCAGCTCCGGGCTCAGCACCGGCAGTCGCGCCTCGCCGAGAAAGCGCCGGCCGATCCAGCCCGGCTGCCGCACCGGACCGGAGATCACCGCCTCGACCTCCATGCGGAACTGTTCGTCGGGCGTGCTGGCGGTGAGGATGCGCAGGTCGAACCGCGGATGGTCGCGCTGGAAATCGGCCAGACGGGGAATCAGCCAGCGCATCGCAAAGGTCGGCAAGGCCGACACCCGGATCGGGCCGGCGGCCGGTGCGGCGCTGCGCAATCGCAGCGCTGCCTCGGCCAGCCGGTCGAGGACGGGACCGGCTTCCGCCAGCAGTTCGGCGCCGGCTGGCATCGCCACCACGCTGCGGCTCGTGCGCCGGAATAAGGGAGCGCCGAGCCATTCCTCGAGCAGCCGAACCTGCCGGCTGACCGCACCGTGCGTGACGCCGAGTTCCTCGGCCGCACGGGTGAAGCTGCCGAGCCGAGCGGCCGCCTCAAAGGCCTTGATCGCATTCAACGGCGGCAGGCGCGGGCGCGACATCCCGTGAGTTTTTCTGACAACAGCGGTCAGAACAAGTAGTTTGTCATCGAACCGTCATGATCCTCAAATGGCGGCATGACGATCTCGGCCTTGACCGCTGCCGCCCAACCCGCCGGTGCCGAGCGCGGCCGCTGGCGCACCCTCGCCGTTGCCGGCGGCGCGCATGCGCTGCATGACGGGATGACCGATACGCTCTACCTGCTGCTGCCGATCTTCCAGGCCGAATTCGCGCTGAGCTACGCCGCAATCGGCCTGCTGCGCGCGCTCTACGCCGGCGCGATGGCGGGATTGCAGGTGCCGGCGGCGCGGCTGGCGCGGCATCTCGGCCGCGCCGGGTTGCTGGCGGCCGGGACCGCGGTCGCCGGCGCCGCCTATCTGTGCCTCGGCATGACCACCAGCATCGCGGTGCTGGCCGCGGCGCTGCTGGTCGGCGGGGTCGGGTCGAGCACCCAGCACCCGATCGGGTCGAGCCTCGTTGCCGCCGCCTATGACGGCCCCGGTTCGCGCGGCGCCCTCGGCACCTATAATTTCGCCGGCGACCTCGGGAAAATGGCCTTGCCGTCGATCACCGCCGGGCTGATCGCGCTCGTGGCGTGGCGCTGGGCCGCATCGGCGGTCGGCGCGATCGGCATCCTCGGCGCCGGCGCGATCCTGGTGACGCTGCGGCGCCTTCCCGGCGCCGGCGGCGCGCCTGCCGGGAACGCGCCCGCGGCCGATGTGCCGTCCCGGCCGGCGGCGCCGGCCCGCGGCGGCTTTGCCCTATTGCTGGCGATCGGCGTCATCGACAGCGCGACCCGCATGGGCTTTCTGACCTTTCTGCCGTTTCTGCTGCGCGGGAAAGGCGCGGCCTTGCCCGAGATCGGCGGCGCGCTGACGCTGCTGTTCGCCGGGGGTGCAGCCGGCAAGCTGGTCTGCGGCTTTCTCGGAGCGCGGCTCGGGATGCTGCCGACCGTGCTCGTCACCGAGGGCGCGACGGCGGCCGGTATCCTTGCGCTGCTGCCGTTGCCGCTTGCGCCGGCGCTGGCGCTCCTGCCGGTCATTGGCGTCGCGCTCAACGGCACCTCGTCGGTGCTCTACGGGACGGTGCCGGAACTGGTGACGGCAGAGCGCCGCGAGCGCGCGTTCGGCATTTTCTACACCGGGACGATCGGGGCCGGCGCGCTGTCGCCGGTTCTGTACGGCCTGTTCAGCGATATGGTCGGCTTGAGGGCGGCGATGCTGCTCGTCGCCGCGCTCGTGCTGCTGACATTGCCGCTCGCCTGGCGCTTGCGCCGGTTCCTCGGCCCGTGAGGCCGCGTCGGACCCTGGTCGTCGCGGCCATCGGCACGACCCAGACGATCGCCTGGGCATCGAGCTATTACATGCCGGCAATCCTCGGCGCCCCGATCGCACGGGCGTTGCACCTGCCGACGAGCCTCTTCTTCGGCCTGTTCTCGGGCGCGTTGCTGCTGTCGGCCTTGGTCGGTCCCGCGGTCGGGCGGTTGATCGACCATCATGGCGGACGACCGGTGCTGGCCGCGTCCAATCTGGTGCTCGCCGCCGGCCTCGCGGCGCTGGCCGCGGCCCACGGGATCGTCGGGTTGACGGCAGCGTGGGCGGTGCTCGGCATCGGTCTCGGCATGGGCCTCTACGACCCGGCCTTCGCGACCTTGACCGGCCTCTACGGCCTGGAGGCGCGCGGCGCGATCACCGGCATCACGCTGATCGCCGGCTTCGCCAGCACGGTCGGGTGGCCGGCCAGCGCGCTCTTCCTCGACCAGTTCGGCTGGCGCTGGGCATGCCTGATCTGGGCCGGCCTCAATCTGTTCCTCGCCGGCCCGGTCAATCTGCTGCTGATCCCGGGGCAGGACCGGCCGGCGGTGCCGCTGCGGCCGGCGCCGGACGCCGCCGCAATTGTGCCGCCGCGCGGCGCGATGCCGATCCTCGCGTTCTTCTTCTCCGCGGTCTGGTTCGTGCAGGGGGCGATGGCGGCGCATCTGCCGCGATTGCTGATGGCGGCCGGCGCGTCGCCGACCGCGGCGATCGCCGCGGCGGCGATGGTCGGCCCGGCCCAGGTCGGCGCCCGCATCGCCGAGTTCGGGCTGCTGCGCTCGTTCCGCCCAGTCGCCTCGGCCCGCATCGCCGCGGTATTGCACCCGATCGGCGCCGGGTTTTTGATCGTGTTCGGCGGTCCCGCGGTCGCGGTCTTTGCAATATTGCACGGCGCCGGCAACGGCATGATCACGATCGCCAAGGGAACGCTGCCGCTGTCCCTGTTCGGGCCAGACGGCTACGGGCGGCGCAACGGCCTCCTGTCGGCGCCGGCGCGGGTAGCGCAGTCAACGGCGCCGTTCCTGTTCGGCGTGCTGCTCGACCATGTCGGAGCGGCCGCGGTATGTCTCTCGGCCGCGCTTTGCCTGGCGGCGTTTGCATCGCTCTTCGCACTGGGCACGCGTCCCGGCAGGCCGCGCCTGTCGTCGCCCGCGCAGGGCGGGTAGGGGTAAAGCGACGCTACTCGGCAGCCGCCAGGTTGGGCGTGAACTCCAGCGGCAATCCCTTGTGACCGGTCAGTCTTTCGCCTTCTGCGGACATCTCGAAGGCGCGTTTCTTCAGCGCCGGCAGAACGGCCGCGATCTGTTCAAGGTCGAGATCGGCCGCGACGCCAGGATAGCCGGCGCGTTCGATCATCGCGCCGAGCCTTCTGTTCTCGAACTGCTCGAAAGTCCACGCCAGCGGATCGTCGATGACCGTCAGGTCCCAATTGGTGCGGTGGTTCTTGTTGCGCGGCCCATAATGGTAATGCGGGTTCTGCCAGAAGCAATCGAACGCCAGAAGTTCGGTTTCCTCGACGTATGCCCTGCCCTTCGAGCCGCCGATGTCGGCGAGAACATGGACGGCGAGGCCGCCGTCGCCATTCTGCAGCCGCCGCATCTCGAGGCCGAAGCGGATATTGCCGGCTTCGAAGATGTCTGTGCCGCGGTTGTGTTTGACCGTGTTTCGCTTGGCGACGAACGTCTCTCTGGCGCAAGCTTCCACCTCGGGCAGGATGTCCCGCACCGCGCTCAGGTCGGTTGCGGCGGCAATTTCTTGGTAGCCGGCCCGTTCGAGCATCTGGGGAAGCTTGCGGGCCAGGGTCCGGATGGTCCAGCCGATCGGATTGCCGTCGATGACCGGGTCCATCCGGCAATGTATGCCCATGCCGCCCCCGACGCGCCCGGCGGTTGCCAGCGCCGGGTTCTGCGGACCGTAGACATAGCTCCGCTCGAGGTCGAAGCAGTTGAAGCGCAAAAGCGTGGTTGGCCTGCCGTCGATATCGGCCGCCACCTCGATCGACACGCCCTGATCCGAATGATCCTCGACATTGGCATCCCACAACTGGTGCCGAACGATGAAGGTCAGCGGATCGGCAGTGAAGCGAGTTGCTGGCGATTGGGGCATTCCCGGTGCTCCTGTCGGAAAGAATAGGCGAGTCTACGGAGAGACCGGGCGAGTCGCAAGAATTCTCCGCCTCAACGCAGGAGCGCGGCGCCTACAAGCGCGACGATCGGCCCGGCACCTTGCGCGAGAAGCTGTTCGGCCGGGCGCGGCTGCTGCCGTCAAACCACCCGGCCGCCGCACACCGCCGGCCCGCCGACGGCAGCCTTGGGTCCGGGTGAGGTCGGGCACGTTTCGGCGCGTCTCGCCGCTGCCGATCGCGGGCGTCAGGCGAACAGGCGCAGGCCCATCAGGTTCTTGTACATGTCGGCGACGTATTCGCCGTAACCGTTCCAAATGAGGGTCGGCACGCGCTTGTCGGTGCCGAGCACGCGTTCGGTGGCCTGGCTCCAGCGCGGGTGCGGCACCGCCGGATTGACATCGGCCCAGAAGCCGTATTCGCTCGGCTGCAAGGCCCACCAGAAGGTCTTCGGCATCTGGTCGGTGAAGTCGAAGCTGACGATCGATTTGACCGATTTGAACCCGTATTTCCACGGCACCGCGAGCCGCAAGGGCGCGCCGTCCTGCTTCGGCACCGGCTTGCCGTACATGCCGGTGACGAGGAAGGCGAGTTCGTTCTTCGCCTCGAACATCGTCAGCCCTTCGACATAGGGCCAGGGATAGAAGAACGCGCGCTGCCCCGGCGCCTCGGCCGGATCCATGAACGTCGTCATCTTCAGGTACTTGGCGGCGCCGAGCGGGCGCGCGAAATCGACGAACTTGGCGAGCGGAAAACCGGTCCACGGCACCGCCATCGACCACGCCTCGACGCAGCGATGGCGATAGAGCCGCTCTTCGAGGCCCATCTTCTTCACCAGATCGTCGAACGAGATCGTGAAGGGCTTTTCGACCATGCCGCCGATTTTGATCGACCACGGCTCGATCTTCAGCGCTTGGGCGGCTTGCCAGATGTCCTTGTCCTCGCCGAATTCGTAGAAATTGTTGTAGGTTGTCGAATCTTTTTCCGGCGTGATCGCCCGGTCGAGCTTGTATTTGTCGTTGCGCTTTGCCGGGTAGAGCGACGCCAACGGCCCCGCGTCGACGGTGGCGGCATCGGCCAGCGGCGCCGCCGCCAAGCCGGCGGCAATCATCGGCCCGGCCGCCAGCCCCTTCAGCAGGTTGCGGCGATTGCGAAAGATGTCTTCGTCGGTCGCCGCGCTCTCCGGCAATTCCCAGCCGCGCTTCCTGCGAACCAGCATCTGCCCCTCCCGCCGTTACCCGCGCCCGATGTGGGCACGCGCCCGGAAGGCGGCAAGTGAACTTTCTGTCATGATCCTATTGCGCGGCTTCCTGGGCGCGGCTCTGGATGACCTTTTCCGCCGGCCGTCCGGTCAGTTCGGCCATGTGGTCGAATTGCCGCGCGAAACTGCCGACCCCCAAGGTCAGCGAGCGCAGTTCGACGATCAGGTCGTGCAGTTCGCTGCGCGGCAGGTGGGCCCGCACGATATCCCAGCCCGGCCAGTCGGGCTTTGCGTCGTAGCCGAGAATCTGGCCGCGGCGGCCGGAAATCAGCCGCTGGGCGCGCGCGGTAAACGCATTCGGCACCGAGATCTCGACCTGGTCGATCGGTTCCAACAGGATCGGCTCGCATTTCGGCAGCGATTCCTGGATCGCCTGGCGGCCGGCGGTCTTGAACGCCATGTCCGAGCTGTCGACCGCGTGGAACTGGCCGGTCAACAGAGTGACCGCGACATCGACGACCGGAAAGCCGAGCGGCCCGTGCGTCAACGCTTCGATGACGCCCTCCTCGACCGCCGGGATGTAGTTGCGCGGAATGGCGCCGCCGACAACGCTGTCGGTGAAGGTGAACCCCGAGCTGCGCGGCAGCGGCTTCACCTCGATCGTGATGTCGGCGAATTGGCCGTGGCCGCCCGATTGGCGCTTGAACCGCGAATGCTGCTGCGCGCCGCGGCGGATCGTTTCCTTGTACGGCACCGCGGCGTGATGGCCGACGACGGCGAGGTTGTGGCGGTTGCGCAGCCGGTCGATCGCGATCTGCAGATGCACGTCGCCCTGGCCCCACAGCACCATCTCGCGCAGTTCGGCGTTCTGCTCGAGTTCGAGGGTCGGGTCTTCGTCGATCAGTTTGGCGATCGAGCCGGAGAGCTTCACGTCGTCGGCGCGCTTTTCGGCGTGGATCGCCAGCCCATAGGCCGGCGGCAATTTCTCCGGCTGCGGCAGCGGCGCGGCCTTGCCCGACGGGGTCAAAACGGTGCCGGTCGCGATCTCCTCCATGCGGGTCAGCCCGACGACTTCGCCCGCCTGCCCCGCCGGCACCTTTTCCTGCTGCGCTCCCATCAGCCTGACGACGCCGGCGACGCGCGCGCCGTTCAACACGTTGCCCTCGGCGACCTGGCCGCGCCACACGCGCGCCAGCGACAGTTTGCCGGTATGCGGCAGATGGTAGGTCTTGAAGACCTGCGCCAACGGCTCGCCGTCGGGTGCGATGCCGAGCCGCGCCGCGGTCTCGGCCGGCTCCGGCGTCTCGTGCCGCAGCGCCTTCCACAGCCGGCGAACGCCGTGATCCAGCGTCGCCGCGCCGCAGAACACCGGCACGATCAGGTTCTTCTGAAAATCTTTTGTCAGGTGCCGGTAGATCTCCTCCTTCGACGGCTGCACGTCTTCCAGTAGCTGCTCCAGCAGCTGATCGTCGAAATCGGCGAGCTTTTCAACCAGGCTGGTGCGGGTTTCGCCCTCGCGGTTCCAGAAATCCTCCGGCAGCGGGACGAGGTCGGAGGGCTGGCCGGGGCGATAGCGGTAGGCCCGCTCGCTGACCAGATCGACATAGCCGGTGATCTCCGCCTCGCTGCCGCGCAGCGGCACCTGGCGTAAGACGAGCGGGCGCTCCGACACCGATTGCAGCGCCGCCAACACATCGCGCACCCGCGCGCTCGCCGTATCGAGCTTGTTGATGAACAGCAGGTGCGGGATGTTGTGCCGGCTGAGGAAATGCAACAGCGCGCTGACCGTGATCGCGCGCTCGACCTCCGGCTCACAGACGACGACGACGGTGTCGGCCACCAGCATCGCCTGTTCCGCCTCATACAGCAGCTCGACCGACCCCGGGCAATCGAGGATCGCCCACGGGTCGCCGAGAAACGTTGCATTGGCGACGTTGAGCTCGGTCGACATCGAGCGGGCGCGCGCCTCGGTCGCGTGGTCGCCGACCGTGTTGCCGTCGCGCACGCTGCCGCGGCGGCTCGTCGTGCCGCTGACGAACAACATTGATTCCAAAAGCGTCGTCTTGCCGGACAGGTACGGCCCGACGAGAGCGACGCAGCGGGGGGCGCTGGGCATCGAGTTCCTCCACACATCGGCGACCGCGGCCAAGCGGCAGGCGCGATCTTATATGACCGGATCGTGACCCGCCGGCCCGACCCTGGCAAGCCGGAATGTGGCTGATCGCGCGAGGGCGGCCGGTCAAGTGTGCAGCTCGACGCCGGCCTCCGCCATCGCGGCGAGCGCGCGGGCGAGCGAGCCGTCGAGGTCGATGCCGCGGCACGCCGCCAGCGCAACCGCCGCCGCGAATCCGAATTCGCGGGCATCGAGCGCCGAACAGCAGACGCAGAAATCGGTCGCGAGGCCGCACAGCACGAGGCGCGCGATGCCGCGTTCGCGCAGATAGCCGGCGAGCCCGGTCGGCGTTTTGCGGTCGTTCTCGCGGAACGCCGAATAGGAATCGATGTCGGGATGGCAGCCCTTGCGAATGACCAACTCGGCGTGCGGAATGTCGAGGCCAGGATGAAGCGCCGCGCCGGCGCTGCCCTGGACGCAATGATCGGGCCACAGCGTCTGCGCGCCGTAGGGCAGCTCGATCGTCTCGAACGGCTGCCGGCCGGGATGCGCGCTGGCGAAAGAGGCATGGCCTCCGGGGTGCCAGTCCTGGGTCAGGACGACATCGGCAAAGCGGCTCGCCAGCCGGTTGATCACCGGCACGACCGCGTCGCCCTCGGGCACCGCCAGCGCCCCGCCGGGACAGAAATCGTGCTGCACATCGACGACGATCAGCGCCGCGCGATTGTTTGCGAAACTCGTCACTTTTTCCTCCCGTCGCGGCAATTCCTCGATATTCATGGTTAAGGATTGCGTCGGAAAATGTTGTCAACCATTTGGCAATAAACCACCGGCACAATCGCGAGCGGACGGGTTTTGACGGCGGCGCGGAAGTTGGGCAAGCGATTGAGGAACCCGGATTTGACGGCGCTCGCCGCCGCCAAGCTCGTCGAAAGCCACGGCCGCGGGGCGCTGCGCATTCTCGGCGACCGCGCCGAACTGGCCGCGCAACTCGGCCACCGGGTCGCCGCCGCAACCTGGCACGACATGGCCGAAGCGGCTGCAAGGCTGTTGGGCAGCGACCGCGACCCCCCGGCGATGCCGCCCCAGATCGCCCGCCGCCTGCCGCGCGTCTGGACCCGCTGAGGAGCATTGCGTTCGGGCGCGTTGTTCGCCGTCAGACAATTCCCTAAGGTTGCCGCCCAGTTTTTAGGCAGTTCGGCGGGGCGGCGGGTTGGACCAGACGGTGGGGGAGGCGCGGCCGAGCGTCGTCGTGCCGCGGCGCGGCATGGTGCTGGCCGCGGCGCTGATGGCGACCTTCATGGCGGCGGTGGAGAGCACGATCGTCGCCACCGCGATGCCGACGATCGTCGCCGATCTCGGCGGCTTTCGCCTGTTCAGCTGGGTGTTCGCCGCCTACCTCTTGACGATGGCGGTGACGGTGCCGGTCTACGGCCGGCTCGCCGACATCTATGGCCGAAAGCGGGTGTTTTTTGTCGGCACCGGCATCTTCCTGGTCGGCACGACGCTGTGCGGCTTTGCCGGCTCGATGACGCTCCTGATCGTGTTCCGCGCCGTGCAGGGGGTGGGCGCCGGCGCGATCCAGCCGGTCGCCGTGACCGTGTTGGGCGACATCTACACACCGGCCGAGCGGGCCCGCGTCCAGGGCTATACGTCGAGCGTCTTCGGCATCTCGGCGATCGTCGGGCCGGCGCTCGGCGCGTTTATCGTCGAGCATCTCCATTGGGCGTTGGTGTTCTGGGTCAACTTGCCGATCGGCCTCGCGAGCATGCTGATGTTCGGGCTGTTCCTGCGCGAGAACGTCCCCCGCCGCAACCGCCGCCGCATCGATTATCTCGGCAGCGCGCTGCTGGCGCTCGGCGTCGGCAGCGCGATGCTGGCGCTCGTCCAGGGGGCGCGGCTGGGGGCCGTCGGCATCGCCGCCGCCGCGACGATCGCGGCGGCCGCACTGGTCCTGCTGGCGATGCACGAGGCCAGGACGCCGGAGCCGATCGTGCCGTTCCGGCTGTGGCGCAACCGGGTCATCGCGCTCGCCAATCTCGGCAGTTTCGGCACCGGCGCGGCGATGATGGGGGTCAGCGCCTTTCTGCCGGCCTACGTCCAAGGCGTCATGGGCCGCGGCCCCGGTGTCGCCGGGTTCGCGCTGGGCTGCCAGTCGGTCAGCTGGATGCTCGCGACGATCGTCGCCGGCCGGCTGATGGTGCGGACGTCCTACCGTCTGTCGGCCGGGATCGGCGCGGTGGCGCTGTTCGGCGGCGGCGCGCTGCTGGTACTCTTGACGCCGGCGAGCGGTGTCTGGCTGGCCGCCGGCGGCTCGTTTGTGATGGGGATCGGCATGGGGTTCTGCAACCCGGCCTTTCTCGTGTCGATCCAGGCGAGCGTCGGGTGGGCCGAGCGCGGCGTCGCGACCGGCGCCAACATGTTCATGCGCACGTTCGGGCAGTCGTTCGGCGCGGCGCTGTTCGGGGCGGTCGTCAATTTCGGCGTGCATGCGCGCGTGCCGAATGCCGGCGACGCGGTCAACAAGCTGTTGCAGCCCGGCCTGCGGAACGAACTCGGCAGCGGCCAGCTCGCCCGCCTGACCCAGGCCTTTGCCGCCTCGGTACACGAGGTCTATTGGCTGGTCATCGCGATTGCCGTGGTCGTGACGGCGGTCGCGGCGCTGTTTCCGCCCCGCCTCAGCCCGATCCGCCCGCGCTAGAGCGGTATCGCGTTGGATCGAATCACCCCTAATCCGTCATGGCCGGGCTTGACCCGGCCATCTCTGAGATCCGCGGGTCAAGCCCGCGGATGACGGTTTGGGGTGCTTCAAGTTAGCCCGATCGTGCGCTAGGCGCCAGCGCCGCCCTGTAGGCACCGACGGCGGCGGCGAAGCCCATTTGGAGCGCGTCGGCGGTCAGTTCGTGGCCGATCGAAGCCTCGGCGAGGTCGGGGATCGCCGCAACCAGCGCCGGCAAATTCACCAGGTTGAGGTCGTGCCCGGCATTGACGACGAGGCCGAGAGCTGCCGCTGCCGCGGCGGTGTCGGCGCAGGCCCGCAGTTCCGCGGCGGCATCGCCCCGGCGGCAGGCGGCGACATAGAGACCGGTGTAGATTTCGATGCCGGCAGCGCCGGTCGCCGGCACGCGCGCGACGACCGCGGGGTCGGGATCGACAAACAGGATGACGCGGCAGCCGAGCGCCTTCAGCGCTCCAATCGCCGGATCGACGATCGCGCGGTCGGCGTCCCCGAGCGTCCATCCCGCCTCCGAGGTGAAGGCGCCGGGCGCGTCGGGCACCAGCGTGCACTGCTCGGGGCGGACGGCACGCGCGATGGCAATGAGCCGGTCGTCGGGATAGCCCTCGATGTTGAGTTCGAAGCGCGGCCGCCAGGGCCGCATCCATGCCGCCAGCGCCGGCACGTCGGCGGCGCGGATGTGGCGCTCGTCAGGCCGCGGGTGCACCGTCAGGCCGTCGGCGCCGGCGACTTGCGCGATGCCGGCGAATTTAATGAGGTCGGGCACGCCGGTGCGGCGCGAATTGCGCAGCAGCGCGATTTTGTTGAGGTTTACGCTCAAGCGGGCCATGCCCCCGATCATAGGGCGACGGACGCGGGCGGTGAAGCCGCGGCGAGTCGAATCCGCCGGTTGTATTCTCGCAGCGCTTGCTTACATCGTTTCCATCTCATCGGGAGAAAAACGATGGCGCTGGTCCGCTGCGGGTTGCTGCTCGCGTTGGCGCTTGCCGTCTGCGGCTGCGCGGTCGGCGCCCCCGGTCGCGCCAGCGACATCCAGAACCTCAATGCAATCAGCGACGATATTTCCGCCACGACGATGACCGAGTCGTCGGCGCTGCTGGTGCACGATCCAAACCTGCCGTCGACGATCCCCGGCAGCTATTCGACCGAATACACGCCGTAGCGTCGGCGGCCATCGCTACCATATAGCGGCGATGCATACGTTTCTGACCGTCATCCTGGTGCTGGCGATGCTCGGCGTCCTGGGCATCCTCGGCGCCGGCGTCGTGACGCTGCTGCAGGGAGGCAACCCGCAGCGCTCGAACAAGCTGATGCAGGCGCGCGTCATCATCCAGGGGATCGCGCTGGCGGTGCTCGCGATCCTGATGATGATGTCCGTCGCCGGTCACCGCTGAGCCATGGTCCGCCTCACCCGCATCTATACCCGCGGCGGCGACAAGGGCAAAACCTCGCTCGGCGACGGCAGCCGCGTGCCAAAGCAATCGCTGCGCGTCGACGCCTACGGCACCGTTGATGAGGCCAA
>DATJUL010000258.1:0-11588 GCA_035502295.1 Allostellaceae bacterium
CAACCAAACAGTCAACGCGTCGGATGGCAACATCCAGACGGTTGACGGTGTGACGTATAGCGTCTTCAACGTCACTTCCTATAGCGAAAACAACGGCGACCTGGTGACAATTGACGGCAACGGCGATGTCGTCGTGTTCAATTTCGACAGTTCCCTCGGGAACGTAAATCTCGGTGGCGACGTTACGCTTGAGGATGGTCTTGAGGCCGATGGCGTGCTGTGGAATTTCGTGAATTCCACGGGGTCAGCTGAAAACATCCAACTAAACAACAACGCTTCGAGCTATCCGCTACCCGACGCGTTCATGGGCGTCATCCTGGCCCCGAACGATTGCATTTCGCTGACGAATGCGAACCTCGACGGGCGGGTTCTCGGCGGCGATAGCTGCGACATGCAGATCGTCTCCGGCGACACGATCAATGTTCCATCATCTCCAGTTCCCGAACCTGGCAGCTTGGCGCTGTTCGCCTCGGCGCTCGCCAGCTTTGGCGGGCTGGGGTGGCTGCGCCGGCGGAAAGCCTGACGAGGGCGTCGTCGCGAGCGCACGTCGGCGGTTGCGCGCCTAAGGTAGGTGTCAGGATTTTTTACACCTGTCGTTGCCGCGCCGGCGCTTGGCCGGACAGATCTTCGCGTGCTTCCGGAGGCGGAAAAAGCGAGGTGGGCCGCGGCGCTGCCGCCTCCATTCGTGCCAGCACGACGACCTTTGCATGGTTGTACGAGGCGCGACTATCGCAAAAGGTGGCCCAGCGAGTGTAAAGAATTCCGACACGCGGCCGGCGTGGCGACCGAAGCCATCGAATGGCCGCTATCCACCTTCCAGAGTCGGTGCGCGGGGCGACGAGGACGGCGGCTTCGGGGCAAAAGCAGGCGTACGACGGTGTCAAAGCCTGCGCTTCATCGCGCTTATCGGTCGATCCAGGCGATGCGCAGGACAGCGGTCCTGTCGCCGAAATTGCGGATATCGGCCCCGAAGCGCGTGAATTGGCCGACCCGGCTCATCCGAAGCGGCGGCGGGCGGCATCGGCATATTCCCAGCCGAGATCGAGATAATGGTCGAGCGCCATGCGGTTGGCCCGCAGGCCGAAAAAGAGCGACAGGCCGATGCCGATGACCGTCAGCCAGGTGTCGAGCGTCGCGGCGCGCGCGGTCGGCACCAGCACGATGACCGTCGCGCAGATGTTGAACACGACCATGACCGAGCCCCACATCGACAAGCCGCGGCGGTAAAGCGGCAGTCCGAGGATGCCGCTGCCGATGCAGCAGCTCCAGCACCAGCCCTCGGGCACGATCTTGGTGTCGCCGGTGCGCGGATTGCGCAGCATCACGCTCATCGCCCGCCTCCAAGCGGTCGGTTTTCGGTGTCCGCTCGGATCATTGCCGACCTCGCTTAACGCCGGGTTATCGCCGCGCGAAACCCGCGGCCAAGCCATTGCGTCACCCCGACGCAGGTCGGGGTCCACGGTTCAGCCGTATCGATGGCGGATGGGTGGATGCCGGCCTCCGCCGGCATGACGACGGCAGAACGTTCCGCCGGCCGCACGCGCCTAGCGGAACATGCGCCCCTTCGGCGGCAGGCCCAGCAGGGTCTGGCCCACCGTCTCGAAATGCACCGGGCGGCCCTGGCCCTGCTGGGTTCCGGCGTGGATGTCGCGCATGCGGCGTTCCAGCGGATTGTTCTCGAAAATCGCCGTGGCACCGGCCGCGTGATAGACCGTCGCGACGACGTCGCGCGCCTGGTGGATCGCCCAGGTCGAGGCGAGCCGCAACTGCGGGTGATGCGCGGGCGAGATCGCACCCTGCGCGCGCGCCTCGTCCCACATCTCGGCAATGACGCCGCGCAGATAGGCGCGCGCCGAACGAAGCCGCGCCTCGCACTGCCCGATCTGCGACTGGATCACGTTGTTGTCGCGCAGCGTCTGGCTCGATCCGCGCGGCACCTTGTCGCGGGCGATCCCGATGAAGGCGCCGAGGGCGCCCTGGGCGATGCCCAGCGACACGTGGGCAAAGCTCATCGCGTAGATCATGCCGCTGGTGAACTGGTAGAGCGGTCCCCGCTCGCGCAGTTCGGCTGGGTTGTCGCGGCCAGCGCTGTATTCCTCGGGCACGAAATGGTCGGCGAGCGCATAGCTGTCGCTGCCGGTGCCGCGCAGCCCCAAGACCTGCCAGTTATCGATGATGCGCGCTTCTGATTTCCGGAACACCATCGTCTGCACCTGCGGGCGGCCGCTTGCCGCCATGCGCGGCGAGCCGTCGGGCAGAAACACCGGCACATGGCAGCCGAGCCAGCCGGCGTGCCGGCTGCCGGTCGCAAACCCCCATTGCCCGGTGACCCGATAGCCGCCCTCGACCGCGACGGCGCGGGCGGAGCTCGGCACATCCGGCCCCCACGCGAGGATGCCGCGCGGCCCGCCGAACACCTCGCGCGCGGTTTCTGCCGGCAGATAGACCGCGATCATCGAACAGCCGGAATTCTGCCCGAGGCACCACGCCGTGCTGCCGTCGCCCTGCGCCAGCGTGTAGAGGACTTCGGTGTAGGTCAGTGGATCGAGTTCGGCGCCGCCCAAGGAGCGCGGCAGCAGCATGCGGAAGATGCCGCGCTCGATGAGCGCCGCGACGATCTCCGGCGTCACCTCGCGCCCCGCCTCGATTGCATCGCCCGCCGCCGCCAGCATCGGCACGAGTTCGCGCGCGCGATCGAGATAGGTCTGCGCCAATTGCTCGCCGCGCGCGTCATCCGCATCCATCGCCGTCTCCTCCTGGCGGGGCAGGCTTTCTCTTATCCATTGTGCCGGGACGGCCGGTGAATGGGAACAGGGGCGCGCATGGCGCAGCTCTGCCGAGCGCGCGATCCTACAAATCGGGCAGCCGAGAGAGCTCGTCTTCAACGGCCCGCAGCAACGGCGGCAAATGATCCTGGACGGTTCGCCAGATGCGGCGTTCGAGAACGCCCTCGTATTGATGGCGATAAATATTGCCGGCGGCGGCGATGTCGCGCCATGGGATCTCCCGACGGCGTTGCTTCAGCGCTTCGGGCAACCGCCGCGATGCCTCAGAGACAACTTCAAGGCAGCGGATGACGGCGTAAACCGTGCGCCTGTCATTATAAAACGCGTCATAATTAAATGTTGCGACGAATTGCTGGGCCAGACCGATATTTTCGAGAATATCGAGCAGCGGGCCGCGCGGATCGTCAGAACGCATAAATCGCGTCCGTGAGTGCGGTTCGACGCAAATAAGGCTTCAGCGCGTCGCGGTCGATGACATCGACCGGACCATTGAACAACCCTGAAATGTAGGTCTTCAATCCGGCGTAGGCATACAAATCGATCGGCGCCTCGGGGTCCAACTCCACCAGAATATCGATATCGCTGGTCGGACTCGCGCTGGCGCGGGCAACCGAGCCGAACAAGGCCGCACGCCGCACGCCGCGCTCTCGCAAGTCGCCCTCATGCGCGCGCAACAAACCGATGATCTGATCGCGGTCCATGCGACAGATGTAGGCGCGGGGACCCGCAAAGAACAGGATCAGACGGCCGCCTTGCGCAATTTGTCGAGGCCTTGCGCGAGGTCGGCGATCAGGTCCTGCGGGTCTTCGAGGCCGATATGCAGGCGCACGAGCGGCCCCTCGGCGTGCCACGGCCGCGCGGTGCGCATGCGCTCGGGATAGGCCGGCTGAATGAGACTCTCGAAACCGCCCCAGCTGGCGCCGATGCCGAACAGATCGAGCGCGTCGATGAAGGCATAGACGGCTTCCTTCGGCGTCTCCTTCAGCACGACCGCGAAGAGGCCCGAGGCGCCGAGAAAATCGCGCTGCCAGATCGCGTGGCCCGGATCGTCCGGCAGCGCCGGATACAGCACGCGCGCGACTTCCGGCCGGGTCTGCAGCCAGCGCGCGACTTGGAGCGCGTTCTTCTGGTGGCGCTCCAAGCGCACCGCCAACGTGCGCATGCCGCGCAGCGCAAAGAACACGTCGTCCGGCCCGGCAGCGTGGCCGATCTGCGCCGCTGCCGTCCGCACCGGCAGAAACGTCTCCTCGTTGGTGATGACGGCGCCGAGCATGATGTCGGAATGGCCGCCGATATATTTCGTCGCGGCGTGGATCGACACGTCGACGCCATGCTCGAACGAGCGGAAGAGATAGGGCGTGCCCCAGGTGTTGTCCATCAGCACCCGCGCGCCGTGCTTATGGGCGACCGCGGCGATTGCCGGGATGTCCTGCACCTCGAAGGTCAGGGAGCCAGGAGATTCGCAATAGACGACTTTCGTATTCGGCCGCATCAGCGCTTCGACGCCGGCGCCGAGCAGCGGGTCGTAATAGGTTGTCTCGACGCCGCAGCGCTGGAGGATGCCCTCGCAGAAATTGCGCGCCGGGCCGTAGCACGAATCGACCATCAGGCAATGGTCGCCGGCGCCGAGCAATGCCTGCAACGGCGCCGTCACGGCAGCGAGGCCCGACGACATCAGCATCGCGCGGTAGCCGCCTTCGATCGTCGCCAGCAATTCTTCCAGCGCAAACGTGCCGGGCGTGCCGTGCAGCCCATAGCGCACGCCGGTGAACGGCGGTCGCGCGCGTTTTGCCTCCCATTCCGCCATATCCTGCGAGAGGATCGTCGAGGCGTGGTAGACGGGCGGGTTGACGGCGCCGTGATTGGCCTCGGGGTGGCGCCCGGCATGCGTCAGCAGCGTATCCTGGCGATAGCGGCGCGGCCGGTCATCGTGTTTCATTATGGACCCTGGGTTCGGCTGGGGCGCCGGCCGCGCCGATGGTTCCATCCAAAGCCGGCCGGCCGCGCCGTCATTGGAGCGGGTGGAGCAATCCTTCGCAATGGGTAAGTTAGCGGGGTCGCAGGCGGCCGCCGAGGACCGGCCGGCGACGCTCCGCCGGTCTATTCCGGCGCGGCGGCCGGTTTGTGGTCGTGCTGGCGCGCCAGGCGCTGCATCTCGTCGAGCAGTTCGTGCAATGCCTGGTCGGCCGCGTACGACATCTTGGCGAAGGCGCGCAAAAAACTGTCGGTGCGCGGCAGTTGAAACAGTGTTTCGTCGCCGTCTTTCCCGGTCGTCGCGCTCACGACGACGACATTGTCGAACGGTTGCAGCACCAGTTCCTTGAGCGGCTTGCCCGGTCCCGTCACATATTCGACGACGCGACAGCGCTCGCCGTCGCGCCCTTCGCCGAGGATCGTCATGCGGTAGGCGGCGCGCGTCGTCGCGGCTTCGACCAGCGCGCGCGCGAACGGACGCAGGAACGTCTCGTCAAAGCCGAGGAGGGCCGTCGGCTGATCGTTGTTGACCGACGAGCGCATCTCCAGCGTCGTCCACAGCGAGGCGCGGCCGCGGAAATAATCGGCCGACGCCAGATCGAGGTTGATCGAATCGACCGGCATCGGTGGCGCCACCGAACGCGCCGACAAAAACGCGAAGCAGGCCGGCTCGCGCTTCAGCGAAATGTTGGTCGAGGCCTCCAGATTGCGGTCGCTGATCGCGGGTGTTTCAGCCATGGCGCGGCCTATCGGCAGGTTCGACGAGCGGAGCGGAGCGACATCCCGTACGGTTACCAACATGAGAAGGTCGCCTTAAGATTGGATAAACTGCGGCTGCGGTTGCTGTCAAACGGCGCCGGCGACGCGGCGATGCGGCCATTGGCCGCGCGATTTCGGCGCGCAACCTGCTTGCAACCCTAGCGAATCGCCGCAGCCGCAGCGGTGCCGCTCAGCCGTTCGATCTCGCTCTCGGCGGCGAGCCAGTCGGCTTCCGCCGCCGCGATCAGGCGCAACAATTCGGCCCGCCGCTTCAGCGCGTCCTCCATTGCCGCGCCGTTGCCGGCAAAGCCGCCCGGCGCCGCCAGCCGCGCATCGAGCGCCTGCCGCTCGGCGGCCAGCCGTGCCGCCGCTGCCTCGGCCCGCCGCGCCCGCTGGCGCAGCGGCGCCATCGCCGCCCGGCGCTCGGCCGCGACGCGCCGTCCGGCCCGGCGCGGATCGCCGGCGGCGCCGTCATGCGATCGCTCGGCCGGGACCTCGCGCTCGACGAGATGGCGGCGATAGGCGTCGAGGTCGCCGTCGAACGGGCGCACCGTGCCGCCCTCGACGAGCCACAGCCGCTCGGCAACGAGTTCGACGAGATGCCAGTCATGCGTCACCAGCACGACCGCCCCGGCATAATCGCCGAGCGCCTCGACCAGCGCCTCGCGCGTCTCCATGTCGAGATGGTTGGTCGGCTCGTCGAGGATCAAGAGCGACGGCGCATCGTGGGTGACGAGGGCCAGGTTGAGGCGGGCCCGCTCGCCGCCCGACAATTGCCCGACCGGCACGAGCGCCTTGTCCTGACCGAAGCCGAAGGCGCCGAGCCGCGCCCGCAGCGTCTCGGCCGGCGCCTCCGGCAGCAGCGCGGCGAGGTGATCGAGCGCCGATTCGGCGAGCCGCATCTCCTCGATCTGATGCTGCGCGAAGTAGCCGCAGGTCAATCTCGGCGCTCGCGTGAGGCGGCCGGAAAACGGCTCGAGCCGGCCGGCGAGCAGGCGGGCGAAGGTCGTCTTGCCGTTGCCGTTGGCGCCCAGGAGCGCGATGCGGTCGTCGGGGTCGAGCCGCAGATCGAGGCGCGACAGCACCGGTCGGCCGGGCATGTAGCCGGTGCTGACCTTGTCCAGCGCGAGCAGCGGCGGGTTCAATTCGGCGGGCGGCGGCAGCACCAGCCGGGGCGTCGGCTCGTCGGCGATCAGCGCCGCCGGTTCGAGCCGGGCCAGCGCCTTGACGCGGCTCTGTGCCTGGCGCGCCTTTGAGGCCTTGTAGCGGAAGCGGTCGATAAAGCGCTGCAGCCGTTCGCGCTCCTGCTGCTGCCGGCGGGCGACGACGGCCTGGCGCGCCTGCGCGTCGCGGCGGGCCCGCAGAAACTGGTCGAAGCCGCCGGAATAGAGCGCCAGCCTGCCGCTTTCGAGGTGCAAGGTCGCGGTCGTCGCGGCGTTGAGGAGTTGCCGGTCGTGGCTGACCAGGATGAAACCAAAGCGGTAGCGGCGCAGGTAGCGTTCGAGCCACAGCGCCGATTCGAGATCGAGGTGGTTGGTCGGCTCGTCGAGCAGCAAGAGGTCGGGTTCGGCGAACAGCGCGGCGGCGAGCGCGATGCGCATGCGCCAGCCGCCCGACAGCGCGTCAAGCGGCTCCTGCTGCATCGCCGCATCGAGGCCGAGCCCCGCGAGGATGCGCGCCGCCCGCGCCGGCGCGCTGCGAGCGTCGATCTCGTCGAGCCGCGCCTCGATTTCGGCGATGCGCAACGGCGCCGGCCCCGTGTCCAATTCGGCCAACAGCCGGCCGCGCTCGCGGTCGGCGGCGAGCACGGTGTCGCGCGCGTTGGCCGTGCCGCCCGGCGCCTCCTGCGCGAGAAAGCCGAGGCGCCAGGAGCGCGGCACGATCACGTCGCCGCGGTCGGGCGACAGGCGGCCGCGGATCAGGTCGAGCAGCGTCGATTTGCCGGCGCCGTTGCGGCCGACCAGGCCGATTTTCGCGCCGGCCGGGATCTGCGCGTTGGCCTCGTCAAACAGCGCGCGCCCATGCCGCCCGCCGACGCGGTACGAGAGGCCGGAAATGGTCAGCATCGCGGGATGCTATCATGACCGAAGCGGCCGAGGCGAGCGGCAGGGCGCCGCTCGACGCCATCCCTTGCGCCGCAAGTCCGGTTCTCCTTGAAGTCGCGGCCGGGCGGTTCAGGCGGTGTCGCCGCTGATGACTTCCTTCACCTTGCTGGCGAGCTGCTTCAGGCTGAACGGCTTGGGCAGGAAGTGGATTTCGCTGTCGCTGTCGAGCCGCTGGCGGAAATTGTCTTCCGTATAACCCGAGATGAAGATGACCTTGAGGTCGGGGTGGGTCTCGCGCACCTTCTTGATCAGCGTCGGCCCGTCCATGCGCGGCATCACAACATCGCTGATCAACAGGTCGATCTTCTCGGCACCGCCGGTGATGATGTCGAGCGCGCCCTCGCCGCTGGTCGCCTCCAGCACCTTGTAGCCCTTGTTGCGCAGCGCCCGCGCGCCGAAGATGCGCACCGGATCCTCGTCCTCGACCAGCATGACCGTGCCGGCGCCGGTCAGGTCGCGCGAGGCGGGCGGCTCGGCCGCCTCGCCCCCATAGGGCAGCTCGACGCGAGCGCCGGAGACCGCCGCCTCGCCCGCCTGGTGGCGCGGCAGAAAAATCTGGAATACCGCGCCGCGGCCGGACGCGCTGTCGACAAAGATGAAACCGCCGGTCTGCCGCACGATGCCGTACACCGTGGAGAGGCCGAGTCCGGTGCCGGAGCCGACCTCCTTAGTGGAGAAGAACGGCTCGAAGATGCGCACGAGGTTCTCTTTCGGGATGCCGACGCCGGTATCGGCGACCTCGATCGACACATAATTGCCGGCCGGCATGACCTCGTGACCGCGCCGCACGGCGTGCGCCTGCATCACATTGGCGGTGCGGATCGTCAGCGTACCGCCGCCCGCCATCGCATCGCGGCCGTTGACCGCGAGGTTGATGATGACCTGTTCGAGCTGGCCCTGATCGACCTTGACGACGCCGAGATCGCGGCCGTGGATGACCTGCAGCTCGATATTCTCGCCGATCAGCCGACGCAACAGGTGCGACAACTCGACGAGCACGTCGGTGATGTCGATGATGCGCGGCTGCAAGGTCTGCTGCCGCGAGAAGGCCAACAGCTGGCGCACCAGATTGGCGGCGCGGTTGGCGTTCTGCTTGATCTGCATGATGTCGGCGAACGACGGATCGCCCGGCCGAAAGCGCATCAGCAACAGATCGCAAAAGCCGATCATCGCGGTCAGCAGATTGTTGAAGTCGTGCGCGACGCCACCCGCCAATTGCCCGACCGCCTGCATTTTCTGCGATTGCGCGAACTGCACCTCCAGGTTCTTCTGCTCGGTCACGTCGATGAAATGCAGCATTAGCCCGCCGTCGCCGGCACTGTCATTGCCGTCGATGCGCGACAGGAAGGTGACGCAACTGCGCTCGCGCGGCCCCTTGAGGCGCACTTCGACCGGTCCCGCATGCGGCCCGCCGTCGGCCGCCGCGGCAAGCCGGACCGCGATGTTGCGGCGATCCTCCTCGGCGACGAACCCGATCAGCGGTTCGCCGATCAGGTCCTGCTGCGCCGCCCCGAACAACTCGCCGAGCGCGCGGTTGGCCTCCTCCAGCCGGCCGAACCGATCGAGCAACGCGATACCGACCGGGGCATTGGCAAAAAACCGCTGGAAGCGTTCGCGCGACAGCCGCAGCGCGGCCTCCCATTCGCGCTCCGGCGTCAGGTCGCGCACGACCGAACGGGTGCGCAATGCCTCGCCCTCGCCGATCGTGCTCTGGCCGATCCAGGCGTGCACGACATGCCCGTCGCGGGCCATCAGCGCGACCTCGGCGCGCTGACTGCCGTCGCCGCCGAACGGATCGCTCGCGGCCGTGCCGGCGGGCGGCGGGGCGGCGAGAAAATCGCGCAGCCGCGCGTCGCTGCCGACGATCTCGGCCGGCGTCGCGCCGAGCCAGCCGGCCAGCGTGCGGTTGACGAACAGAAAGCGGCCGTCGGCGTCCACCGAATAAAACCCGATCGGCGCCTCGTCGAGAAACTCGACGAGCTTGTTGCGCTCGTCGCGGATCACCGCCTCCATCTCGTGCCGCGCGGTGAT
Organism: Allostellaceae bacterium; assembly: GCA_035502295.1. Classification (GTDB taxonomy): domain Bacteria; phylum Pseudomonadota; class Alphaproteobacteria; order ATCC43930; family CGMCC-115725; genus DATARH01. The sequence continues at coordinate 9,656 of DATJUL010000258.1, forward strand.
GTCCTGGATATCCCAGAAGCTGTAGCCGGGACGGCCGGCGATCGGGTTGACGGCGATGTTGAACCAGCCGGCCTTGCCGCCGCGCGAATCCCGCAGCGGCAGCGCCGCGATCGCCCGCACGCCGGCATCGGCCCGGCTCTTCAGCCGCTCGAAATCGGCCATCGACTCGGGGTCGGCAAGGGCGGCGGAAAGCCGCGCCAGAGCCAGCCCGCCGGCCTGCGGAAAGAGCTCGTGAAAGGCCGTGTTGGCGTAGGCGATGCGGCCGTCCGGCGCGAGGATCAGCTGCGGATCGGGCGAGGCGTCGAGCGCTTGGCTGAGGATGTCGACGCGGCGCGACAAGGCGGCGTGCATGCGGCGCACCGCCGCCGCCGCCGCCCCGAACAGCGCGGCAAACGCGACAATCATCGCCGCCGCCGCCGCGAAATTATCGCCGGAGATCACCTTGGCGAGGTAAAGCAGCGCCGCGCCGAGACCGCCCGCCGACAGCACCAGCGCGCCGTTTGCGACGATGCCGACCCAGCCCGGCTGGCGTCGGTAGGCGGCCCAGTTGCCCAGACGGCGGACGCCTGCGGTTTCGGCCACCATCGTTGCGCTGCCCCGCCCGGTTATGCTGCGAGAATAAACAGCATGCCGGGGCGGCGTAAACGATTGCTTAAACCTCTGGCGGCCGCGCGCGGCTACTCTTCGCGGTAGGTGCGCTCGATGCGCTCATGGCGCTCCTGCGCCTCGATCGACAGCGTCGCGATCGGCCGGGCTTCGAGCCGGCGCACGCCGATCGGCTGATCGGTTTCCTCGCAGTACCCGTAGGTGCCGAGATCGATGCGGGCGAGGGCGGCATCGATCTTTGAAATCAGCTTGCGCTCGCGGTCGCGGGTGCGCAGCTCGATGGCCCGCTCGGTTTCCAGCGAGGCGCGGTCGGTCAAATCGGGTTTCAAGAGGCTCTCTTCCCGCAGGTGGCGCAGGGTGCCGGTCGAGTCGGCAAGGAGTTCGGCGCGCCAGCGCAGCAGCCTTTGCCGGAAATATTCGACCTGCAACGGGTTCATAAATTCTTCGTCGTCCGACGGACGGTAATCGGGCGGCAGGACCGGGCGCATCACTCTCCCCAACCCCGTTTTGCGGCGGGCGCGGAGTATATGAATCGGGTCGGCCCATTTCAACTGTCAGACGCGCATTGCAGCCGCTTGATTTTGCGGCAGTTTTGCCGATGCCTGGATGTCTCGCCGGCGACCGAAGACCAGCAGCGGCCGGGTCGCGCGCGGCAGAGCCGCGGCTGCGACTTCACCGCACGCAACATCATCAACAAAATCGCGAAAGTCGTTAAATTTGTTTCTATCATTTTAAGCAATATTTAATTCAAATGCGTTAATAACGACTCAACGTGATTTAGGCCTTTTTAAGCACTGGACGACAATACTTACGACGCACAACGACAACTTTGCGGCCGTGATGGCGATGACTTCGACCAATTCATTTGACAATGACGACGCAGCGGCCGATGCCCTGGCGGAGCTGCCGTCGCCCGACACCAAGCGATGGGTGGTGCGGCGCAAGGCCATCGTCGTCCAGGCGGTACGCAGCGGCACGATCAGCCTGCAGGAGGCCTGCCGCCGATACAACCTGTCGCTGGAAGAGTTTGTCGCCTGGCAGCGCGCGATCGAACGGTACGGGGTCCCGGGCCTCAGGGTCACCCGGCTGCAGATTTATCGCGACACCGACGAAGACGCGCGGCGCAGCAGCGCCGACTAGCCGCTGGAAGGACGACGATCGCAGCCGGGTATCCAGCTCGCGCGAGGTGTGGTAAACGATGTCTCCCGCCGCTCGTCGCCGCCAGCCCGAGCGGCGCCGGCTGCAACGCCGGTGGGGGATCGTCTAACGGTAGGACAGCGGACTCTGACTCCGCCAGTCTAGGTTCGAATCCTAGTCCCCCAGCCAA
>DATJUL010000259.1:0-11596 GCA_035502295.1 Allostellaceae bacterium
CCGCCCGGCGTTTCGTAGACGCCGCGCGACTTCATGCCGACAAAGCGGTTTTCGACCAGGTCGAGCCGGCCGACACCATGCTTGCCGCCGATCTCGTTCAAGCGCGCCAGCAGCGCCGCCGGCGACAGCATGGCGCCATCGACCGCGACGGGATCGCCGCGCGCGAAATCGATTTCGACATATTGCGGCTCGTCGGGCGCGGCTTCCGGCGCGACGCTGCGGCTGTAGACGTATTCCTCGGGTTCGGCCCACGGGTCTTCCAGCGCCTTCCCCTCGGCCGACACATGCAGAAGGTTGGCATCGACCGAAAACGGCGCCTCGCCGCGCTTGTCGCGCGCGATCGGGATCTGGTGCGCATCGGCATAATCGAGGAGCCGGGTACGCGACCCCAGGTCCCATTCGCGCCACGGCGCGATGACCCGGATATCGGGGGCAAGCGCGTAATACGACAGTTCGAAACGCACCTGGTCGTTGCCCTTGCCGGTGGCGCCGTGGGCGACCGCATCGGCGCCGACCTGACGCGCGATCTCGATCTGCCGCTTGGCGATCAAGGGCCGCGCGATCGACGTGCCGAGCAGGTACTGCCCCTCATAGAGCGCGTTGGCGCGGAACATCGGAAAGACAAAATCGCGAACAAACTCCTCGCGCAGATCGTCGATGAAGATGTCCCGCGCGCCGAGCAGCTCGGCCTTCCGCCGCGCCGGCTCCAGTTCCTCGCCCTGGCCCAGATCGGCGGTGAACGTGACGACCTCGCAGCGGTAGGTCTCCTGCAGCCAACGCAGGATGACCGAGGTGTCAAGCCCGCCCGAATAGGCCAGCACGACCTTCCTGACCTCGCCCGCCGTTTTCCGATCGGCCATATCGTCGCTCGCCACCCAGGTTCTCGCAGGCTATTTCTGTCATTGCGCGGGCCGCGACGCAATCTCCCGGCGAGCGCGCCCTAGCTCCTCGCTGCCGTGTATGGCGTGGAGCGCCGTCAGGCCACAGCACCTGCAACTTTCGATTGCATCTTCCGCCTGTTCCGCCTGCATCTGCAGGAAATCAGCAGGCGGAATCGCGTTTTGGTTGCGCCGCAAATCGGCCCCCGCGCGGCGCTGAAGCCGATTTACCCGCCGCCGCCTCGCCCTCCTGATCCATTTCGATCGATCCTTGCTACCACCCCAATATGGCGAAATTAGCGGCGACGCGGCCCCGACACCCGTCCACGACGCGCTGGCCGATTGCCCCACAGCCGACCTTGTAGAGCCGCACAAAGGGCAGCAACAGCCTGTAGAATTGTTAGCACTCTCCGATCAGAGTGCTGATGGCACCCTTGACGAGCGGCGCGCGCGCCCTAAATCAGATCGCCGTCGGGCGCCTCTTATGGGCCCGGTGCAGTCGTTTCCCCATGTTGCTCACAGGAGGACGTGGCAATGACTCCCAACCTGGACCACAACCCGGTCTCCTCTTCCTTCGCCGATCAGCAGTCTCCCGCTACGCCGCAGCCGGTATTGTCACAAAACCGTGACCCGCGCTTGAACAACCCGGCATCCGCTGGCGCGCCAGATCAGGCGCTAGCTGCGACAACTGTCAGCCTCTGGCCGCGAGTATTTCCGGGGCTATAGGCATATCGCCCCAGCATTTTCCAACACACTCATCGTAACCGGAGATCAGCCATGGCAATGCTGCTGTCTGACCCGTTTGACGCGCTGTTGCAGTTTCAGCAGGCGCTTGATTCGTTCCGCACGAGCGGCTGGCTCGGCCCCGGACCGAGCGCGGGCGGCGCATATCCGCCACTGAACGTGTTCCGCAAGGGAGACGACATCGTCATCATCACCGAGGCGCCGGGGGTGCGGAAAGACGACCTGCAGGTCCAAGTCAAGGGCAACACGATCCGCATATCCGGTAGCAAGTCCATCGAGTACGGCGAGCGGGTCGGCCTCCATCGCCGTGAGCGTCGCGCTGGCACATTCGACCGCGCGGTGACCCTGCCGGTAGAGGTCGATGCCGATGGCGTCAAGGCTGAGTGCCGAGACGGCATCCTGGCCCTTTATCTGCCGCGCGCAGAACGCGACAAGCCAAAATCAATCGCGATCAGCTGACGCCGCTCTTAGCCAAACGCAAGGAGGATTCGAGATGGCACGCTCACAGGCGCTCGAAGTGCAGGAAAAGAGGGAACTGGTCTCACAGCAAGAAAAGACCGTGCCTGCTCGCTACTACGTGCCGCCAACAGACATTTTCGAGACCGAGGATGCGCTCGTCGTCGTTATGGAGGTCCCTGGGGTCGAAAAGAAAGATATCGACATCAATCTCGAAGATGACACGGTACGGATCGAGGCACGCATCAACTACGGTAAGTATGACGAGCTAGAGCCGCTTTACGCAGAGTACAATGTCGGCCACTTTGCCCGAGCCTTCACGCTGTCCAACAAGATCGACCAGAATTCGATCAGCGCCGAACTCGATAACGGCGTCCTGACGCTGACACTGAAGAAGGCGAAAGAGGCGTTGCCCCGACGAATTGCCGTCACCTGATATTGCGAAGGTTCGGGCGGCAGGATTGTGAGCCGCCCGCCCTTTCCGGCGGCACCGATCGACGGCGCGTGGAAGGCGTCGCGCCATCTGGCGCGTCGTGGCGACGTCGGATTTCCGGTGACAGTTTACTGAATGCGGATTCCGGTGTCAGAACGGGGAATTATGATGCCGCTCTGCGAGTCGCGTGCTTCTTGCTGTGGTCCCGCACAAAATCGCGCAGTACGCGATTTATATGGGTTTGATACCCCTCGTCCGGCGTGGCGTGCGCCTTGAACCAGGCGATGGTATCGGCATCGAGCCGCAAGGTCACCTGCTGCTTCACCGGGCGATAGAGCAATCCGCGCCGGGCACCGCGCCAATCGCGAACTTCGGCGATATCGCGAGTATCGATGGCCGCATCGGGCATCTCTGCCAGCGCGGTCAACTCGTCCATCTGCTCGACGGTGAGCGGCTTACCAGTCTGCTTCCTCATAGGCCTTCCTTTCACGGGGCGTCGCCTTACGGGCGCTGATCATGCGCCCGACCGCCTCGCCGCCCTGCGGGTCTTCATCCGGCCAAGTATGAACCACGAGCACGACGACCGGGCCGATCAGGCCGACGGTCTGCCAACGATCGCCATCCGGATGCGCGTCCGGCCGCGACAGGTGGAGCGGATCCTCGAACACATGTGCGGCGGTTTCGAAGGACAGGTGATGGTCTCGAAGGTTCGCCGCAGCCTTGTCCTGGTCCCAGGTCCAGCGCATCCTGCCTCGCGTAACGACAGAAATGTAGCTACTTGCCGATGGTTATGCAAGCCGGTCGTCAACCGCGTTGGGGTGAGGCTGACGCCGCCGTCGCCCGAACGCCTCTATGCGGTCCAGTTCAGTCCCGCGGCGGGCGGGAGGTTTCGTCGTCGGTCAGCGAGTCGCCAGGATGGGCGCCCGGTCCGATGTAGAGACGCCAGACGAACGAGACGAAAAAGCCGCCGATCAACAGCACCACGACAAGCGCCGGGACAAGATTTTCAAGGTCCATCGCCGTCCACCCCAATGTTGAACTGGAGGATGCACCGGCGCGGCGCCCGCAGCGTTGATGGAGATCAATCGAATTGCGGTCGGAAAAATCTCGCATTTCGTGCAAAAATAACCCTGCTGCGGCCGGCGCCTCTTGCCGGCGCATGGCTGTTTGTTCCATTCTGCGGCAATGGATCGTCGCACCGCCGATTGGCCGAACCCCGAGCGATTGTCGGACATGATCAAGGACATCGCAGTTGACGACATCGTGGCGGTCTGCGGCGACGCGCGCACGATCGTCATACAGCCGGGCGAGGTGCTGTTCCGCGAGGGCGACGATGCCAATGCGATGTACATCGTCACGCGCGGCACGATGCGGATTTTAAGCGGCAGCTCGATTTTCGAGACCGTGCATGACGGCGGCATCGTCGGCGAGATGGCGATCGTCGAAGACAACGTGCCGCGCAGCGCGACGGTCATCGCCGGCACCCGCTGCGAACTGATCGAGATCGACGTGCCGCAGTTTCTGGCGCTGGTCGCCAGCGTGCCGGCGTTTTCGATCACGGTCATGCGCATCATTGCCCGCCGGCTGCGGGTCATGAACCGCCGCCACCGCGAAACCGCCCGCCGCGCCTGACCGAAATCCCGCAACGCCGGCCGGCCGCGCCGTGGGGCGGCCCGTGCCTATGGCGGAGGAGGCCACATCCCCGCTTGCGAGGGCGCCACATTAGCCGCTGGCGCACCCTGTTGTAGGCGAGCCAACGCAGCTTGTCGCTCCATATCCCTGATGAAACGTTCTTGCGCCAAGGGTTTTGGTAGGTACACTCGATTCAGGTCGTCGATCCGAATTTCGTCCGCCAATCCGAGGTCGGTGGCCATATTCGCCAACAGCTCCCGTATTCTATCCTGTAGAGCATGGGGCGGAACGTTCTGCTGAGGATCGAGTGCATGGATCAGGGCAGCCCACGCTTCGCGGACAGGTCTGGCATCGTTGAAGACTACGTCGATAACATTTAGAGCACGTACAGCCTCTTCGGTATAAATCGCCGCCCGTTCCTGCATCAGCGTTGTAAATACCTGTAATTTCTGCCGACGGCGCTCTTCGGCTTGCTGAGCGCTTCGCCGTAGCTGCTCCGCCAAACGCGCCGCAGTAATCGGCGCACGCCAAGTCGCCATAGCCGCGAAGAGGGTCGCGATCGCGCTAAAGACGGCGGCTGCGAGGCCATAGATTTCAGTCGACAGTTTCTCTAATCCTTACCAGTTTTGCATTAATAGGTCCCTGCCCTAGATCAAGCGCTATAAATTCTCGACGATAAAAATCAGCCGGCAGCGTAAATCTCTGCTCTCTTATCTCTTCCTGCGGACTGGAACTGCCTCCCCGGATCAGGGGCATATTGGGGGGAGTTTTCACTTTTAGAGTCACCTGATAAGTATCATCTTGTCCTGGTGTGTATTCACCGTCAAAGAGCACACCGAGCGCGTCGGCCCCGACAATGTGACCCTTCTTGCACTCAAGCAAGGCAAAACCACGCCCGACGGCACCCGTCAGGTAAGCGGCGTAGAAACCATCGATTGCAGCAGGCATAGGCTTCGCATCCTCTAAACAGGGCACTCGATCCGTCATCCGTCACCGAACCATAGTCGTCGCTCTCGCGATTGCGAAGGAGCTTGTCGGTGGCCTGAACGGCGCTTTTCCGCGCTATGCGCGCCGGCATCACCTCTCTTTGAAACAGCGGTTGGCGTTGTCCCAGAAGAGCTTCTGGGCGCGGTCGCCCTTGACGCTCGACCAGGCGAGGATTTTGTCGATCGACTCGGGGAACCAGCTTTCGTAGTGCGGATAGTCGGACGCGTACATCAACACGCCGTCGCCGAGCGCCTTGGTGACCATCTCGAACATCGGCTCGTGCTCGTGCGCCTCGATGTTGCAGAACACGCGGCCGGCCTGGAACTGTTCGCTCGGCAACAGCTTCAACGGTGCGGTGCGGCCGACGTAGCTGACCTGCTCGTCCATCCGGCGCACCCAGAACGGCAGCCAGCCGAAGCCGCATTCGAGGACCGCGAGGCGGAGCCCGGGATGGCGGTCGAGCACGCCGCCCGCGAGAAACCCGGCCATGAAGCGCATCGCGCCCCACGGGTGCGAGCACAGCCGCGCGAGGTAGACATTGTCCCACATGTCCTGATAGCCGGGAAAATAGGGCGGGTTCCACGCGAAGCTGTGATGCACGATCGCCAGGTCGTGCTCTTCGGCGGCCTGCCAGATCGGCTCCAGATCGGGGTGATCGACCGGGCGGTCGTTGTCCAAGAGCGGCTGCACGGCGACGGCCCATTTGGCGCGGCCCCATTCGCGGATTTCCCGCACCGCCTCTGCGACTTCGCGGGTCGAGGCGACGATCGGCCCCGTCAGCCGGTCAGGCGCGGCGCCGCAGAATTCGTGCATGTGGCGGTGATAGGCGCGGATCAGGTTGACTTCGATCGAGGGGTCGGGATGGCCGACGCAGGCGGTCCACGCCGAGGGCACGAGGAAATGTCGGTCGGCGCCCTCGATGTCCATGTCATGGAGGCGGTTCAGGGCATTGTCGTCCTGCACGCCGGGCGAGGGACGCAGACGGCCGCGCCACACTCTGCCGTCGCGCGAGCCGGGACGCGGCGCGGCCTCGCCGAGCGTGCGCTCATAGACCTTCTCGTCGAAGCGGTAGAGCGAACGCTGGCCGCCGCCCTGTTCGCGCGATTGGATCGCGACGCGGTAGGGCGCCAATTCCGGCAGGCGCGGGCGAAAGGCGGGATCGACGTAGTTGTCGAGCACCTCGGCGCCGGGATTGATGTGGGTATCGACATCAAACACGCGAAATCCGTTCTTCATGGCCGGCGCCCTCCTCAAACCGCGGTCATATCCCGCCTGTCCGCCGGGCGAACTATAGCGGCGACGCGCTGTGATGGCGACCGGTTGACGCCGCCTTGCCGGGGAAACGATCCTCGCGCGCATGGCGGAGGTCAGCCGCGTCGATGCCGGCGGCCCGGCGCCGGAAAAGGCGCGCCGGCAATCGGGACGTCTCTGCTCTGCCATTGAGCTGCACCGGCACCCTCTGACAGGATAGGCGAACGCCGGCCCGATGCGAGCGCGGCGGCGGAGGGGGATCGCGATGCGCGAACGCATTCTCGGCACGTTGACGATCGGCCAGGCGCCACGGCCGGACGTCGTGCCGATCATCGACGCGCATGTGCCGCCCGCGGTGCGGCGCCTCCACCGGGGCGTGCTCGACGGTCTCGGGCGCGCCGACATCGACCGCCGCTTCGGCGCCGCGCCGGGCGAAGCGGCGCTCGTCACGCGCCTCCTCGACGGCAGCGTCGTCACGCTGTCGCGCCGGCGCATGGAGGACGGCGTGCAGCAGGCGCTGGCCGCGCTGGAGGACGTGGGCTGCGACGCGATCCTCCTGCTGTGCACCGGCACGTTTGACAGCCTCGATTGCCGCCGCGCCTGGCTGATCGAGCCGGACCATGTGATCCCGCCCTTGGTTGCCGGCCTCCTCGTGCGGCGCCGGCTCGGCGTCGTCGTGCCGATCGCCGGCCAGATCGCATCGGAGAGCGGCAAATGGCGAATTCTCGCCCGACCGCCGCTGTTCGCGGTCGCCAGCCCTTACAGCGATACGCCGGAGGCGCTCGTCGCCGCCGGCGCCGACCTCAAGGCGCGCGGCGCCGAGGCGATCGTGCTCGACTGCATCGGCTTCACCGAGCGCCACCGCGCCGCGCTCGCGCCGCTCGGTCTGCCGGTCATGCTGTCGAACGCGGTCGTCGCGCGGGCCCTCGGCGAACTCTTGGCCGCATAGCCGGCATCCGGTCGATGCCGCGATAAACCGGGCGGTTTGCCGCCGCGCTGCTGTTGCCGCGCCGCCGGCCGGCCCATATATTCAGTGCTTTCCGCAAGCGGGCGAAGGATTCTGGCATGGCGCGCGTCACGGTCGAAGATTGTGTAATCAAGGTCCCCAATCGCTTCGAGCTGGTGCTGCTCGCCGCCCAGCGGGCGCGTGAGATCACGGCCGGCGCGCCGTTGTCGCTCGACCGCGACGACGACAAGAACCCGGTGGTCGCGCTGCGCGAGATCGCCGACGAGACCGTGGGGCTCGATCATCTCAAGGATTCGCTGGTGCGCGGGCTGCAGAAGCAGGTCGAGCTCGACGAGCCCGAGGAGACGCCGGAGATCGAACAGACGCTGTTCGGCCTCGCCGATCCGACGGGTCCCGTCATCGGCGCGGAGGAGCTGGACGAGGAAGCGGTCGAAGACGAACTCGAGGAAGACCTGCTCGAGGCTGAGGACGAAGACGACCTCGCGCTGCCCGACGAGGAGGAAGCGGGCGAGGCCGCAGGCGAGGAAGAGGAAGGGGAAGAACCCTGATTCCGGCCGATCGCGCAGACGTCGGCGCGACGATGAGAACGGGACGGACCGCGCGATGATGCGGCAGTTCGAACTGGTCGAGCTGGTCAAGTCCTACGACCCGAAGGCCGATGAGGACGCGCTGAACCGCGCCTATGTCTATTCGATGAAGGCGCATGGCGCGCAGCTGCGCGCCTCGGGCGACCCGTATTTCTCGCACCCGGTGCAGGTGGCCGGGCTGCTCGCCCAGATGAAGCTCGACACTGCCTCGATCGTGACCGGGCTCTTGCACGATACGGTCGAGGACACGGTCGCGACATTGGACGACATCGAGCGGCGGTTCGGGCCGGAGATCGCGCGCCTCGTCGACGGCGTCACGAAATTGTCGCGCATCGAACTGCAGTCCGACCAGACGAAGCAGGCCGAGAATTTCCGCAAGCTGGTGCTGGCGATGTCGGAGGACATCCGCGTCCTCCTCGTCAAGCTCGCCGACCGGCTGCACAACATGCAGACGCTGCATTTCATCAAGGACGACGAGCGCCGCCGCCGCATCGCCCGCGAGACGATGGACATCTATGTCCCGCTCGCCGAGCGCATCGGCATGCACCGCATGAAGGACCAGCTCGAAGACCTGGCCTTCGGCGAACTCTATCCCGACGCGCGCGCCAGCGTCGTCGCGCGGCTCGGCTTTCTGCGCGAGCAGGGCGGCGACATCGTCGCGCGCATCGTTGCCGAGCTGACCGCGAAACTGGCCGACGGCGGGCTCGCCGCCGGCGTCTCGGGCCGCGAAAAATCGGCCTATTCGATCTGGCGCAAGATGGAGCGCAAGAACATCTCGTTCGAGCAGCTTGCCGATGTCATGGCGTTCCGCGTGATGGTCGAAGATGTCGCCGACTGCTACCACGCGCTGGGCATCATCCATTCCGCCTATCACGTCGTCCCCGGCCGCTTCAAGGACTACATCTCGACGCCGAAGCCCAACAATTACCGCTCGCTCCACACCGGCGTGATCGGCCCGGAGAAGCAGCGCATCGAGGTGCAGGTCCGCACCCGCGAGATGCACGAAATCGCCGAACTCGGCGTTGCCGCGCATTGGATCTACAAGCAGCAGGCCGGCCGGGTCGATGGCAGGCAATACCGCTGGCTGCGCGAACTCTTGGAGATTCTGGATCACGCCTCCAACCCCGAGGAGTTTCTCGAGCACACAAGGCTCGAAATGTTCCAGGACCAGGTCTTTGCCTTCACCCCGAAGGGCGACCTGATTGCGTTGCCGCGCGGCGCGACGCCGGTCGATTTCGCCTATGCCGTGCATTCGCAGATCGGCGACACCTGCGTCGGCGCCAAGATCAACGGGCGGCTGTTGCCGCTGCGCACCGAGCTGGCCAACGGCGACCAGGTCGAGATCGTCACCTCGAAGGCGCAGACCCCGTCGCCGACCTGGGAGCGCTTTGTCGTCACCGGCAAGGCGCGCGCCCGCATCCGCCGCTTCATCCGCACCCAGCAGCGCGCCCAGTACCTCGATCTCGGCCGCGCCATCGTGCAGAAGGCGTTTCGCCAGCAGGGCCACGATTTCTCCGAACGGCCGCTTGAAGCGGTGCGGGCGCAATTCAACTGCGACAGCGTCGAGGACCTCTACGTCACGGTCGGCGAGGGGCTCGCGACCGGCCGCGAGGTCGCGAATGCCGCCTTTCCGCAGCCGCCTGGGGACAAGAACAAGGTCGTGCCGTTGGCGCGCGCCCGCCGCCGCGGCTCGCTGCGCGACAACGCGGTGCCGATTCGCGGCCTCATCCCCGGCATGGCGGTGCATTTCGCCGGCTGCTGCCACGCGCTGCCGGGCGACCGCATCGTCGGCATCGTCACGACCGGCAAGGGCGTGACGATCCACACGATCGATTGCGATACCCTCCAGAGCTTTGCCGACGAGCCTGAGCGCTGGCTCGATGTCGCGTGGTCGAGCGAGGAGGCCGACGCTGCCCATGTCGGCCGCATCAACGTCACGATCGCCAACGAACCGGGCAATCTCGGCTCGCTGACGACGACGATCGGCAAGCAGGGCGGCAACATCAGCAACCTGAAGATCACCAACCGCTCGACCGATTTTTTCGAGATCATGGTCGATATCGAAGTCAACGACGTGAAGCATCTGTCGACGATCATTGCCGCGCTGCGCGCGACGCCGGTCATCAATGCCGTCGAACGCGCCCGCGGCTAGGCGGATGGCGGCGGGATTGCTTCGCTTCGCTCGCAATGACGAGACCTGAGATGGTCATTGCGGGGAGCGCAGCGACGACGCAATCCCGCTGAGCGCGAGGCAAGCGATGATCCTCGGGGTCGGCAGCGATCTCATCGACATTCGCCGCATCGAGCGGGCGATCGCTCGGTTTGGCGACCGCTTTCTCGATCGCATCTTTACCGAGGCCGAGCGGCGCCGCTGTGACCGCCGCGCTGCCACCCGAATCGCCAGCTATGCCCGCCGTTTCGCCGCCAAGGAAGCGACCGCCAAGGCGCTCGGCACCGGGTTTCGCGCCGGCGTGTTCTGGCGCGATCTCGGGGTCGTCAACCTGCCGTCGGGGCAGCCGGGGATGCGGCTGACCGGCGGCGCGCTGCGTCGCCTCGCGGCGATAACCCCGGCCGGCATGACGGCGCGGCTCGATGTCAGCCTGACCGACGAGCCGCCGCTGGCGCAGGCGGTCGTCATCATCAGCGCGCTCCCCCCGGGAGCGTCGGGCGCGTGACCCTTATGGCTCAACGCCTTGACTTGTCGAGCCGCGGCGCGCTTGATCGCGCCGGTTTGGCGTCCCGTACCTCGGCATGAAATCGAAATACGGCCGTAAAGCGGCAGTCGCAAGAAAAACGTCCGGCGGTCTCCTCGAGACGGTCAGGACGATCATCTATGCCGTGCTGATCGCGCTCGTCGTCCGCACGGTCGCCTATGAGCCGTTCAACATTCCCTCGGGGTCGATGGTGCCGACGCTGCTGGTCGGCGATTACCTGTTTGTCTCGAAATTTTCTTACGGCTACAGCCGCTATTCGATACCGTTCGGCCTGCCGCTGTTTTCCGGCCGCCTGCCGGTGCCGGGGCTGTCCCACAAGCCGCAGCGTGGCGATGTCGTCGTCTTCAAGGTCCCGACCGACAACTCCACCGATTTCATCAAGCGCGTCATCGGCCTGCCGGGCGATACGATCCAGATGAAGAACGGCGACCTCGTCATCAATGGTCATGCCGTGCCGCTGCGCCGCGACGATTCCTGCCGCAACGCCGAGTCGGGGGTGCCGCTGGTCGAGCAGCAGGGTTACATGGAAAGCCTGCCGCGCAGAGCGGGCGCAGCGCCGGCCGACCATTGCATCATCGAATGGGGCGACCGCAATGGGCCGCTCGATAACACGCCTGTCTACCATGTGCCGCCCGGCCATTATTTCATGATGGGCGACAACCGCGAGAATTCGGAGGACAGCCGCATCGCCTTCAGCTCCAACCCGGCCGACACCGCTCCCTGCCTCCAGCCGAACCGGCCCGATGCGCTGTGCTACGTGCCGGCCGCAAACTTTCTCGGCAAGGCGGAAATCATTTTCTTCTCGACCAACGGCGAGGCGCGGTGGTGGCAGATCTGGAATTGGCCGTGGGCGATCCGCTACGACCGGCTGCTTCACGTCATCCGGTGATGCGCGGGGCCCGATCCTGACCGTACCGCTGCGAGAAGCGGCCGACGCCGCGGCCGAC
>DATJUL010000260.1:0-4542 GCA_035502295.1 Allostellaceae bacterium
GGCAAGGCAGAGCTCGCCTGGGCGGATGGCGACGACCCGCTGCGCGCCGGTCTCGACATTCTGGCGACCCCGCCGGGAAAACGCCGCGGCGCCCTGTCGCTGTTGTCCGGCGGCGAACAGGCGCTGACCGCGCTGGCCCTGATCGTCGCCGTGTTCCTGACCAACCCGGCGCCGATCTGCGTGCTCGACGAGGTCGATGCCCCGCTCGACGACACCAATGTCGACAGCTTCTGCCGGCTCGTCGCCGAGGTTGCCGACGCCACCGGCACGCGCTTTCTGGTCGTGACGCATCACCGCGTCACGATGGCGCGCATGGACCGGCTGTTCGGCGTCACGATGGCCGAGAGCGGCGTCTCGCGGTTGGTTTCGGTCGATCTCGCCCGCGCCGTCGAATTGCGCCAGAGCGCGTGATCGCGGGATCCTGTCGCGCCGTTGCGCCCAGCCGGCAGACGCTCAGAAAATCCGTGCGGCGTCCGAGCGTTCGCGCACCCAGACTTGCGCCTCGCGCCCGGCCTGCAGCGCGTCGCGCGCCGCATCGACCGCATCGAGCAGCGCCTGTTCCTTGTCGAGATAAGAACCGTAGATCGCGTTGCCGAGCCGGACGATCCAGCGCGCATCGCGTCCCCGCCGGCATACCTCGAATGCCATCATCCCTATTCTTCTCCGTCGCGGCCCGCCCAGGTCGCAACCCAGCGCTTTGCAAGCAACGCCTCGATTTTAGGCAATTGCCTTCTCTGGCGCCGAACATACGGGAATATGACGGAATGATGAACAGGATTTATCGTTAAGTTGTCCCGACTCGGTCGCATGCGACTCTTCGTATCAACCCGCCGTGCCGGCTATTTCTCATGCGCGACGTAGACGCCGTCCCAGTCCTGCGGCGGCGGCTCGGCCTGCATTTGCGCGATCCGTTCGCGAAACACATCGTAGACCGGCGCCATTTCGCTTTCGGCAAGCACCGGATCGTCCATCCACCCCAGCGCCGCCTTCCAATCGCGGTGGCGATAGGCGGCCAGTACCTTGGCGTGGCTCTCCAGAAAGCGCTGCGCCTCCGGGAGATGCGGCGGCAGCGTATAGATGCGCACCGCCTGCAGCTTGCCTTTGACCGCCACGAGATCGAGTTCGACGAGGCCGGGATCGTCGAGCCGCTTGGCGGTCTCCTCGCCGATGATCAGATCGACGCCGTAAAGCTTGGTCAAGCCTTCCAGGCGGGACGACAGGTTCACCGGGTCGCCGAGCAACGAATAGTTGAATTTCTGGTTCGAGCCGAAATTGCCGACGCTGCATTCCCCGGTGTTGATGCCGATGCCGACGTGCAAGGTCTTGCGCCCCGCCGCCGCCCAGGCCTCGTTCAATTCGACCAGCCGCTGCCGCATCCCCTGCGCCGCAGCGACCGCGTTCTTGGCATGGTCGGGATCGTCGAGCGGCGCGTTCCAGAAGGCCATGATGCAGTCGCCGATGTATTTATCGATCGTGCCCTTGTGGTCCATGATGATCTCGGTCATCGGCGTCAGGAATTCGTTGATCAGTTGCCCGAGATCGTGCGAGGTCAGGCCCTCCGACAGCGTCGTGAAGCCGCGGATGTCGCAGAACATGATCGTCATCAGGCGGATTTCGCCGCCGAGTTGCAGCTTGTCCGGATTCTTCGCCAGCTCCGCGACATAGTGCGGCGACAGATAAAGCGAAAACGCCTGGCGGATCTCGCGCTGCCGCCGCTCGGTCAGCCGGTAGTTGAGCAATGTGCTGAAGAGGTAGATCTCCGCGACGACCGTCATCGGGTAGACCGGATCGAGCAGCACCTGACCGTCCTTGAAGGCGAACCACGAGGCCGCCGCTGCGCCGATCATCGCCGCGCCGGCCAACAGGGCGCCCGGCAATGCGCCAAAGCGCGGAATCGCGAGGATCAGCAGCAACCCGACAAAGCAGGAGAACAATATCTCCGCCCCCGGCCCCCAGTCCGGCCGGAACAGGAAATCGTGCTGCAGGATCTGGTCGATCAGCTGGGCGTGGATCTCGACCCCCGGCATGTCGGGGGAGATCGGCGTCGCCTTCAGGTCGTTGAGGCCGGCCGCCGACGAGCCGATCAGCACGATATGGTCGGCGATTCGCTTCGGATTGAAGCGACCGGCCAGGATGTCGGCCGCCGAGATGTACTGGTGCAGATCGCGCGGGGCGTAATGGATCGCAACTTCGCCCGACGAATCCACCGGGATCCGCAGCGCCGTGTGCGCCGCCGGGACCGGAATCTCGATCGCATTGAGCCCGGTGTTTTCGCCGAAGCTGCGGTCGGCCTGCGCTCCGGCATAGCGCGCAATGTAACCGTGCCCGCCGAAGCCGACCCGCAGCGTTTCGGCGGCGAGCGAGGGAACCGGCCGATTGCCGAGCCGCAGCACCATCGGCACGCGGCGCACGACATTGTCCCAATCGCTTGGCTCGTTGACAAAACCGTTGCCGGAAACGCTCTTCAAAAACATCGGCAGCGCGCTGACCGCGGCGGGAAAGCGGTCGACAAAGCGCCAGGGGTTCTCGTTGCGCGCGCCGACAACGGCAAACCCGGCCTTGACTGCGGTCTGCGGCCGGCCGCCACTGCCGGCCAACTCGAAGCCGACGACGACCGGCGCCTTGGCCATCGCGGCGGCGAATCGGCTGTCGGGATCGGGCATCGTCGCCAACAATTTCTGCGCACCCGCCTCGCTGACGCCCTCGCTCTCCAGCAGTTTCAACAACAGCTCAGGCGATGTGCGGTCGGGCTCGCTGAACAGCGCGTCGAAGGAGATGACGGCGGCGCCGGCCGCGTTCAGCCGATCGACCAGTTTGGCGAGAATCGTGCGCGGCCACGGCCATTGACCGACTTCGTGCAGGCTTTTCTCGTCGATATCGACGATGACGACCGGCGGATCGGTTGACGCCTTGCGCGGGTCGGCGCGCTGGTAAATGTCGAACGCGAACAGCGACAGGCGCTCGAACACGCTGGGGATGACGATATGCGCCGCCACCGCCCCTGCCAGCAGCAACAGCGGCAGCCAATAGACCAGCTCCCGGCGCAGCAGGGCGAGGATGGGTTTCACGGCAGCACGCAATGTCCGGCTCGGATCGCCCGCATATGATGGCCAACCCGTCACGAATTTGCCAGTGTTTCGCGTCAAATGGCGAGCGTGCCGGCGGTCATCGCCTGCGGCCCGCCGGCCACCGACAACCGGTCATGAGGGGAACCAAACCGCCGTGACGACCCAAATCGAACAGGACAAGGCGAAACGCGTCCGCGCTGCGGCGGACTTGGCCAAACAGCGCGCCGCGGCGCTGCCTCGCCGCTTCATCGCCGAACTCTACGAGCACGTGCCGCCCGGCGACATCGCCGCACACACGCCGGCCGATCTGTGCGGCGGCGCCGTGGCGCTGTGGCGCTTCGCCGGCCGGCGAATCGCCGGCGCCGCCGCGGTGCGCGTCTACAACCCCGACGCGGCGACCGACGGCTGGGCATCGCCGCACACGGTCGTCGAGATCGTCAATGACGACATGCCGTTCCTCGTCGATTCGGCAACCGCCGCGATCAACGAAAGCGGCCGCGAGATACGGCTCGTCATCCACCCGGTGCTGCGCGTCGCGCGCGATGCTGCCGGCGCACTCGTCGAAATCGACCCGCCGCACGGTGGCGCCAGCGAATCGTGGATGCAGATCCCGATCAGCCGCGAACCCGACCCGAACGAACGCGCCGCGCTGGCCTCCCGACTCGCTTGCGTCCTCGCCGAGGTGCGCCACGCGGTCGCCGACTGGCCGGCGATGCGGCAGCAATTGCAGGCGGTCGTCGCCGAGCTTGCCGCGCTGCCGCCGCCGCTGCCGGCGGCCGAGATCGGCGAAGGCAGCGACTTCCTGCGCTGGCTCGACGATGACAACTTCACCTATCTCGGGTGTCGCGACTACGCCTTCGTCGCCAGCCCGGCGACGGCGCCGCCGCTCGGCATCCTCGCCGACGACAGCGTCCGGGTGTTCGGCGGCCTGCGCGATCTCGCCGCCCTGCCCCGCGATGTGCAGAACTTTGTCCGGCGCCGCGAACTCTTGATTATCGCCAAGACCGAACAGCGCGCGCGCGTCCACCGGGCGGCGTATATGGATGCGATCGGCGTGCGCCGGTTCGATGCGGCCGGCGATGTCGTCGGGCTGCGGCTGTTCCTCGGTCTCTTCACCTCGACCGCCTACAGCCGCAGCCCGCGCGCAATCCCGCTGCTGCGCCAGAAGGTCGGCCGCACGATGGAGCGTGCCGGGCTGGCGCCGGACAGCCACGACGGCAAGGCGCTGGCGCACATTCTCGAAACCTTTCCGCGCGACGAACTGTTGCAGATCGGCGAGGACGAGTTGTTCGACACTGCGATCGGCATCCTCAACCTGCAGGAGCGCCAGCGCATCGCCCTGTTTGTGCGGCGCGACCCGCTGGAACGTTTTGTGTCGTGCCTCGTCTATGTGCCGCGCGAGCGCTACGACACGCGCCTCCGGCAGGCGTTCGCCGCGGTATTGGCGGACGCGTTCGCCGGCACCGTCACCGAT
>DATJUL010000261.1:0-2168 GCA_035502295.1 Allostellaceae bacterium
GCGCATATTCGTCCTGCGCCTCGCGCGAGATGTTGTAGCGCTCGGCAACGATCTCGGCGGTCTCGATCATCGTCATGTAGAGCGCCGGGATGCGCTGCATGAGGTCGGGGTCGTCGCCGCGGGTGCGCACCATCTTGTCGCCCTGCACGAACGACACCGACTCGACGCCGCCGCCGACCGCGATCTGCATGCCGTCGTCGATGATCTCCTTGGCCGCCGTCGCGATCGCCATCATGCCGGAGGAACACTGCCGGTCCAATGACATCGCCGGCACGCTGTCCGGCAGGCCGGCGCGGAGCGCGCTCTGGCGGGCGACGTTGAAGCCCTGCGCGCCCGCCTGGATCGCGGCGCCGATGATCACGTCGTCGATCTCAGAGGGCGCGACGCCGGCGCGCCTGACGGCCTCGGCGATCGCGTGCCCGGCCAGCGCCTGCGGCTGGGTTTCGTTGAAGGCGCCGCGAAAGGCGCGGCCGATCGGGGTGCGGGCGGTGGATACGATGACGGCCTGACGCATGGGCTTGCTCCTCTCGGGTGTTATTCCGCCGCCTGTTGCGGCTCGGCGGCGAGGATGATCGACAATATCAGATCACGCCTGGTCGAGGCGTGCTGAATGTCATGGCCGACCGGCGACCTCGCCTGTCCGCCGCGCCGGTACTGCATCTCCGTCAAGCGCGGCGCATGCCTGCGCGACGCCGCGGGCTGTTATGCGTCACGCAATCGTCACAGGGGTTGACGCGGCGGATTCCACCCTTATTCTCATATTCAGTATAAGCGTGTGTTGTTCCGCCGGACGATCAGTGTCCGGCTTTTCCGGCACGTTGAAATGCTCATTTTGAGCATATGAAAGGATTCCCCGATGCTCGAAACCGTCGCCCGCCCAACCGCCGGGCCGCTGCCGCTGCCGGAGCTTTACGCCCGCGTCGCGCGCCATGTGCCGCCGATTGAATGGCCGCTCCTGGCCGACGACATCGCCGCGATCCTCCGGCTGAAGCGCGAGAGGAATGCCGTCATCCTCGCCCACAACTACCAGACCCCCGACATCTTCCACACGGTCGGCGACATCACCGGCGACAGCCTCGCGCTGGCGCGCGCGGCGGCGCGCACCGACGCCCAGGTCATCGTCCTGGCCGGGGTGCATTTCATGGCCGAGACCGCAAAACTGCTCAACCCCGAGAAGACCGTGCTGATCCCGTCCTTGGAGGCCGGCTGCTCGCTGGCGGCCTCGATCACCGCCGAGGATGTGCGCCTCTTGCGGGCGCGCTATCCCGGCGTGCCGATCGTCAGTTATGTGAATACGTCGGCTGCGGTGAAGGCCGAGAGCGATGTGTGCTGCACGTCGGGCAACGCGAAAAAGGTTGTCGAGGCATTAGGTGCGCCCAAGGTCATCATGCTGCCGGACGAATATCTCGCGCGCAATATCGCCGCCCAGACCAGGGTCGAGATCATCGCCTGGAAGGGCCATTGCGAGGTCCACGAACGCTTCACGCCCGACGACATAAAGGAGCTGCGCGCGACGCACCCCGGCATCACCGTCCTGGCCCATCCCGAATGCCCGCCCGAGGTCGTCGCGCTGTGCGATTTCGCCGGTTCGACCGCGGCGATGGCCGATTACGTCGGGCGCGAGCGGCCGGCGCGCGTCGTGCTGCTGACCGAATGCTCGATGAGCGACAATGTCGCGCTGCAATACCCCGATCTCGATTTCGTGCGGCCGTGCAATTTGTGTCCGCACATGAAGCGCATCACGCTGCGGAACATCCGCGAGGCGCTCGAAACGATGACGCACGAGGTCACGATCGCACCCGATATCGCGGAAAAGGCGCGCCGCGCCGTCGAGCGCATGCTGGCAATCGGCTGAAGGCGACGCGTCAGATCTCGCGGCCGGCCAGGTCAAACGCGACGGTAATGCCGATCATCTTGTCGACGGCTATGCCGTCGCCGGCGAGCGGCACGACGCAGCTTTCGACGGTGCGGTGATCCTTGTCGCGCACCCACTGCGGCGGTCCGCGCCGCCACGTCGGGCCGCCGGTCATCGCCATGAAGCGAAAGCGCTCGCGCGGCTCCGGGTCGGCAATCAGCTGCGGGTGCACCTCGTCGAGCCAGCGGCCGGTGACCTCGCCGCCCAGCGAGCGCACCAGTTCGCTGCCGCAAAAGCGGTAGCGGTAGCGCAG
>DATJUL010000262.1:0-17752 GCA_035502295.1 Allostellaceae bacterium
TTGGCGCTGGGCGCGGTCGTGCCGGCCGACGTGCTGCTGTTGACCGGGACGTTGCTGATCGATCAGTCGATGCTGACCGGCGAGTCGATGCCGGTCGAGGTTGGACCCGGCGGTACCGCTTATGCCGGTGGCTTCGTTCGCCGTGGTGAGGCCGTGGGCCGGACCATCGCCACCGGGACGCGCACTTATTTCGGGCGCACGGCCGAACTCGTGCGCACCACCCATGTCGAGAGCAGCGAGCAGCGCGCGGTGCTGGGCGTGGTACGCAACCTGACGATCCTCAACTTTGCAATCGTCATCGGCATCGTCGCCTATGCCGCCGCGATTCACATGACCGTAGCGCAAATCATCGCGCTGGTACTGACCGCACTGCTGTCGGCAGTGCCGGTGGCATTGCCGGCAACCTTCACTTTGGCCTCGACGCTCGGCGCCCGGACCCTGGCGCGGCAGGGCGTATTGCTGACCCGCCTCGCAGCCCTGCACGAGGCGGCCATGATCGACGTGTTGTGCGTCGACAAGACTGGCACCCTGACGCGCAACGAACTCGCCGTCGAAGCGGTTGCCCCGCTCGACGCAGCCCGTAGTACGGCAGAGGTGCTGACCTTGGCGGCGCTTGCCAGCTCGCCCGATGGCCGCGACCGGATCGACGCCGCGATCTGCGCGGCGGCCGGCCCGCAGGCGCTCGTCGTCTCCAGCTTCGAGCCGTTCGACCCGGCGACGAAAATCGCCACCGCCGTTGCTGTCGATCACGACGGCACCGAGATCCGTATCGTCAAGGGGGCGCCCGCCGTCGTCGCCGCGATTGTGCCGTTTGAAGCCGCCGCGACGCATCAGATCGATGCCTACGCCGCCGCCGGCTACCGTACGATCGCGATTGCCGCCGGGCCCTCGGAGCGCCTGACACCCATCGGGCTGATCGCGTTCGGCGACCCGCCGCGCAGCGACTCGCGGGGCTTGCTCGGCGAACTGCGCACACTCGGCGTGCGCCCTGTCATGATCACCGGCGACGCCGCGGCAACCGCCGCGACCGTGGCGCGCGCGATCGGCCTCGTCGGCAATGTGTGTCCATCCGGACAGATCCCGGAGACGGGAGGACCCGACGATTTCGCGGTCTATGCCGGTGTCTTCCCGGAAGACAAATTCCGCCTCGTCCGGGCGTTCCAGCGGCAGGGACACTCGGTCGGCATGTGCGGCGACGGCGCCAACGACGCGCCGGCGGTGCGGCAGGCGCAAACCGGCATCGCGGTCTCGACTGCTACCGACGTTGCCAAGGCGGCGGCCGGCATCGTGCTGACCGATCCCGGCCTCGGCGGCATCGTCGCAGCGATCCGCGAGGGGCGCTCGGGGTTCCAGCGCATCCTGACCTATACGCTGAGCCTCCTGGTCAACAAATCGGCGACCCTCGTCGTATTCGGCATCGGGCTGGTGATAACCGGCCATGCAGTGCTGACGCCGTTTCTGCAGGCGCTGTCGATGCTGGCGGGCGACTTGGTGACGATGTCGCGCGCGGCCGACCGGGCACGCCCGTCGCCCTATCCGAACGCCTGGCGCATCCGCAATCTGACCCTGGCGGCGATTCCGATCGGCCTCTTCAAGCTCGGCTGGTGCCTGGCAGTTCTGGCGGCGGGCTGGTTTGCGATCGGGCTCACTCCGGGAGCGATGCAGACCTTGACGTTCCTGACCCTGATCTTCGCCGGCCAGGCTAATACCTACGCGCTGCGCGAGCGCGGCTATCTGTGGAGTTCGCGGCCGGCCGCGGCGATGCTGGCGGCGTCCGCGGCTGACTTGGCAATCGTCATTTCATTTGCTGCCGCGGGCCTGCTGATGACGCCGCTGCCGCTCGCGTTGATCGGCCTTCTGTTTGGCGCGACGGCTGGCTTTGCTCTCGCTCACGACGCAGTCAAGCGGTTGGTTTTCGAACATCTAGAAATAGATTGATCCCAACCCGCGCAGTGCGGGGGCTCGCTCGCGGCAGCATTCGCTCTTCGGCAATCGCGAGAGCCTCGCAGTAGATCACGCAAGGGGTTCAATAGCGTTGGTCACGCTGCCGCTTTCCCTGGATCCGCATCCCAAAGGGGCTCTGACCCAATTTTGGTGCAGTGACGGTAGATTCAGAGCTGCCATGATGGGGGCGCCCAACATGTTGCGGGGCGATGCACATCGGTTCCCGATTTCGAAGCCAATCTTTGCTGCCCGAGGACTTGATTGTCGATGGGATCGAAAAACGCCGCCGATGCCCTCGTTGCGATTGCACGCTCGCCATCGCCCACGTCATCGTGTCCGGCGCGATCCCACGAAGAGAAGGCCGCGGCCGAAGGCCTATCCGCGGTGCGACGACGCGGCAAGCGCTTCGGCGCTGATCAGGCCGACCAACGCAATTGGCAGGACTACGTTGTAGCCGAACGCGGCGACGAGGGGACCGCCCAAAAACGTCCCGATCACGGTTGCTGCCGCAGTGCTGGCGGCGAGGAGGCCCATCGCGGCGCCCTCGCCGATCGGGGTCAGCCGCGCCGCCAAATCGGTGCCGGACACGCTCAGGACCGGCCAAGCGAGCATGATCACCACGAAGCCGAGCGCGGCGAAAGGTAAGCCGCGGGGCGCTCCCGGCAGCACCACCAGCATCGCCAGCGCCGCAAACCCGATAAGGCGCAGCCCGAGGCCGAGCCGGAAGACAAACCGCGGCCCGTAGCCGCGGGCGAGCCAGCCAGCCAATGGAAACACGCCGATCCCGATGCACGCGGCTAACGCATAGAGCAGGGCCGTCGTCGTCGGCGCGACTGCGTAGGTCTCCTTCATCAGCAGCGGGTAATATGCAAAGAACGGCGCGACGCTGAGGTTGAACATTGCCCATGCCAGGACAAAACGACCAAATGCGCCGCCGAACGCGTCCGGCAGGCGGCGCCAAGCGGCATCCTGCAGATGATGCGATTGCTGCAGCAGGCCGCCGACCGCCGGCGCCGGATGAAAGGTCTCCATCAGGTCCCGCCATGCAAGACGAGGCGGTCGGTCGGTGCGGCGGCGCTCCTCGACCGGCAGGCCGAATTGGCCGACAATGATCGCGGCCGCCGCGCATGCCGCGGCGATCCAGAACCCGTGTGCAAGGTTGCCTTCAGCGACGGCACCGGCGAGCAGAAGGCCAATCAGCTGCCCGGCACCGTTGAAACTCTGCAGCCAGCCGATGCGCGACTCCCACTCCTCCTTCGGCGCGAAATCGACGACGAATAGCGGCGCAACGGTGGCAACCGCACCGCTGCCGCATCCTACCAGCATCGCGATCCCGACCCAGGAGAGGAGACCCGAGAGTTCTGGCAATACGGCGAGCGGGACCGCAAGCGCGATAAAACCGTAGAAGAAGACGGGCCGGAACAGGCGCTGACGCTCGGCCAGAACACCGAGAAGCGGGGCCGGCATCAGGCCGAAATTGTACGCGCCGATCACATAGGCGATTCCGCCCAGCCCATAACCGGCCCTCGCCACCGCAAGCGGCAGCAGAAACGGCAGCATCCCTGAGTTGATCAAGCCCAGAACCAGGTAGGCAAGGTACCAGGGGGAAACGAGCCGACGCGGGCCCGATGGGTTGCGAGCGGAGTTCGGCATGTGGCGATAGTCAGCGTGTCATCGCAGATCGAAGTGCAGGAGCGAACGTTTGCAGCGAACGGCCTATCGCGTCCGCTGAAACTTCAAGATAAGCGGCAATGTCCGATTGAGGCATCGGCAGGTACGTGCTACCCGCCTCCGGTTTATCGAGCTCCTCTCGGATTTACGGCTATCTGGATGACGCCGCCGACTTCCTCGATCACCGATCGGGCAGCAGGCCGTGGCGCTGCGCTCCTCGCAGGTCGTGGCACAATTTGGCGACGGTCTGCAAGACCAGCACCGCCTCCGTGCGCTGCAAGCGGCACGGCTGCCGGCGCACGTTGAAATCCTTGATACGTCGTTACCGACCGTGCGGCGATCACGGTAAGCCATGCAGGCATGTGACGAAAAGTCGCCGTTTCCGAACCCTTTTGCGATGCCGCCTCGCCGAGGACAGTCAGACTCGCCCGATCAGCGGCAGGTGCGGGCGTATCTGCGCCGCCGGGCCGAGGCCGCTCGGCGGCCACCGCCGATAGAGCCAAGTCTTGGCGCCTTGTGCTAGCAGCAGGTAGACGACGGTGAGACCCCCGATCGCGGCGAGCAGGGCACCGTTCGGCGGGACAAAGCCAAACCATCGGCCGAGCGGGGTGAATGGCAGCCCGATCGCCAGCCCGACGACGCCGATAGAGCTTGCCGCCAAAAGCGGGTGCGGCCGGCTCCGGAGCGGATTGCCGCGGGTGCGCAAGACGAAGATTACCAATGTCTGGGTAGCGAGCGATTCGATGAACCAGCCAGTCTGGAACAATGCCTCCCCGGCATGGAAGACGAGCAGCAGGAGGCCGAAGGTCAGGAAGTCGAAGACCGAGCTGACGGGCCCCATCACCAGCATGAAATTGCGGATGAAGCGCATGTCCCAATGCTCGGGTCGATCGGTCGTCTCCGGGTCGACCTCGTCGAGCGGGATCGGCATCTCGGAGACCGCATAGAGCAGATTGTTCAACAGGATCTGCACCGACAGCATCGGCAGGAACGGCAATATCAAGGTTGCGCCGGCCATCGAGAACATGTTTCCGAAGTTCGAGCTGGTCGCCATCATGATGAACTTCATGATGTTGCCGAAGGCGCGACGCCCTTCGCTGACGCCGCGCTCGAGCACCGCCAGGTCGCGTTCGAGCAGGATGATGCCGGCAGCGTCTTTCGCTACGTCGACGGCGCTATCGACCGAAATGCCGACATCGGCGGTGTGCAGTGAAGGCGCATCGTTGATGCCGTCGCCGAGAAAACCGACGACATGACCGCGCCGCTTCAGGGCCAGCATGACGCGGTTTTTCTGCACCGGCGTCACCCGGCAAAACAGGTTGGCCTCGTCGAGCCGCGCAGCGAGGGCCTCGTCGCTCAGCCTTTCGATCTCGGCGCCGGTCAATAGCCCGACGATCGGGATGGCAAGTTCGTGGCAGACATGCTGCGTCACCTGCTCGTTGTCGCCGCTGAGGATTTTGATCGCCACTCCTTTTGCCCCGAGGGCGGCGATGGCAGCGGCCGCGCTTTCTTTGGGCGGATCGAGGAAGACGGCGAACCCGGCGAAGACCAGGTCGCGCTCGTCGCTGACCGTCACCCGCGCAACGTTGGGTGCCACGTCGCACCAAGCGATCCCCAGTACGCGAAACCCTTGCGTGCTCAGCTGCCGAAAGAGGGCGGCGGCGCGACCTCGTGCGGCTTCGTCCAGCACCCGAGGTTCGGCGTCATTCGGCTCTTGATAGCGATCGGCTGCGTTCAGCACATCCTCGGGCGCTCCTTTGGTGATCAGCAATCGCCGCCCGTCGCGCTCGACGAGAACCGATACCCGACGCCGCTGAAAATCGAACGGCGCCTCGTCGATTTTGGTCCAGCCGACACCTGCTGAAGCGCCGCCTTCGAGGATAGCCGCATCGAGCGGGCTGCGCAGCCCGCTTTGAAAATAACTGTTGAGCCGGGCCAATTCGGCAACTTTCGGATAGGCCTGCCCGCAGAGCGATACCTGCTGCGCAAGGCGGATTCTGGCCTCCGTCAGCGTGCCGGTCTTGTCTGTGCACAGCACCGTCATGCTGCCGAGGTCGTGGATCGCACCGAGGCGTTTGACGATGACCTGAGCTTTCGCCATGCGGATCGCGCCGCGCGCCAGCGTGACCGAGACGATCATCGGCAACAGCTCGGGGGTCAGCCCGACCGCAAGCGCCACCGCAAACAAAAAGCTTTCGAGCAGCGGTCGGTGGAACAACGCATTGACCAGCAATACGAACAGCACGAGCAACTGGGTCAGCCGAATGATCAACAGGCCGAAGCGCCGGGTGCCTTGTTCGAGCGCGGTCGGCGGCGGGGCGCGGCGCAGAGCAGCGCTGATCCGGCCAAGCTCGGTGTGCAATCCGGTGGCGCAGACCATGACCCGGCCCGAGCCGTTCATCACCGAACTGCCCATAAAGACCGCGTTCTGCGCCCCGGCAACCTCCGGACCGACGGTCCCACCGTCAACCGGAAACTTCTCTGCCGGATAGGATTCGCCCGTCAGCAGGGCCTCGTTGACGAACAGGTCCCGCGCTTCGAGCACGCGACCGTCGGCCGGCACCAAATCGCCCGCCGCCAGCAGCACCAGATCGCCGGGAACAAGGTCGCGGCCCGGCAGCGTTATTTCGCGGCCGTCACGCAGCACCCGTTCGTTGAGCGCCACCGATGTCTTGAGGCGCTCGGCCGCCTCCTCCGCCCGAAATTCCTGCGCGGTGTCCAGTATCGCGCTTACCAGAACGATCGTCGCGATGATGACGAAGGAAGCAAGGTCGCCGGTCGCCGCGGAGATCGCCGCCGCCGCCAGGAGGATCAGCACCAGCGGATTGCCAAAGCGGCTGATGAATTTGCGCGGCAGCGACGAACGCTGCGCACGCGCCAGAATATTGGGGCCATAGCGGATGGCTCGCCTCGCTGCCTCGGCTGAGCTGAGGCCGTCGAGCGTGCTATCCAGCCGGCGGATAAGGTCGCCGCTCGCATGCTGCCAGAATTTTGGCTCGCTGGAGCTATCCAGGGCCATCGGCGGACACCTCATCGGCGGGTAATTCGGCGAGATGATTGGCGAACGGCCGCTCTGCCGACGTTGCATCGCGGTGCCCGAAACTTCTCTGCAGTGGGAGCGCGGTGATCAGCAATTCCGACAGTTGCGCGACGAAGATTCGTGCCGGCACGTGCACCGGGGCGGTCTCGAACCGGGTTACGGAGAGACGAGAGCCGCCTTGTTCGGTTTCGGGCTGTGGCGCCGACATAAACTGGGCATGGCCCATCGCGACGACCAGATCCGATGCAGCGCCCCTCCCTGGCCCGAGACCGAATGACAAGCATCTTCCAAAAGAACAAACTATAACGGTACGCGGCCGCACTCGATGAATGGCAACCAGCTTTTCAGTTGTCAATGACTTCATCTCTGATCACTCGATTGCGGTTGAAAGCACGGTGCAAGGTCCTTTGGAGCTTTCTTCGAGCTGGCGCCGGGAGGGCTTTCCGACCCGCGGCGGACGAGGGCGAGGTGCTCGATGTTTTTATCGATTGAAGTGAGCGGCACGCGG
The DNA here is from genome assembly GCA_035502295.1 of Allostellaceae bacterium. Lineage (GTDB taxonomy): Bacteria > Pseudomonadota > Alphaproteobacteria > ATCC43930 > CGMCC-115725 > DATARH01. The sequence goes on from DATJUL010000262.1 coordinate 7,164, forward strand.
CGCACCGGCGATGGCGATATGCCGCTGTTCTGGGTCTTGCGCGGCGTGCTCGTAGTTTTATCGTGCCAGCGCCGTAACCTTGCGGAAGCGCACCAGCGACAGCACGAAGAAGACGCCGCCGGTCAGCGCGACGACGACGAATTGCGGCCACACCACGGCAAACCCGGCGCCGCGGTAGAGGATCGCTTGCGCGAACGACACGAAATGGACGGTCGGCGACACCACCTGCATAATCGTCGCCAGCCACGGCGGCATGCTCTCGAGCGGCGTATTGGCGCCGGACAGCATCGCCAACGGCAAATAAACCAGTAGGTAAAGCAGCCCGAGTTGCGGCATCGAGCGCGCGACCGTGCCGAGAAAGATACCGATCGCGGTCGCAAAGAACAGGTAGATCGCCGCGCCGCACAGGAACAGCGGTACCGAGCCCGCGACCGGGATGTGCAACAGGCCGCGCACCACAACGTAAAGTGACAGGCCGGCGGCGGTGAGGATCACGAGGCCATTGGCCCAAATCTTCGACATTGCAATCTCGAACGGTGTCACTGGCATGACCAGGAGATGGTCCATCGTGCCGTGCTCGCGCTCGCGCACGACGGCGGCGCCGGCGAGCACGATCGCCAGCATCGTGATGCTGTTGATGATGCCCATGACGCTGGTGAACCAGGCGGTCTCGACATTCGGGTTGAAGGCGATGCGAACGACGAGGTTGACCGGAGTTGCAGGGGCTCCCTCGGCGCGCGACGCGAAATTGTCGATCTCGGTTGTGATGAGCTGATCGGCGTAATCGGAACCGAGCCCGGCCTGCACCATCGCCGTCGCATCGACATCGAGCTGGATTTGCGGTTCGCGCCCAGCCAGCACGTCGCGCTCAAAATGGGGCGGGATGTCGACCACGAACGTATATCTGCCGTCGTTCATCAGCGGCACGATGTCCTGTTCGGCGATCGGCTGCGGCCGCTGGAAATACGGCGGCAGGAATGCCGCTGCGATGCGTCGCGAAAGTTCCGAGTGGTCCTCGTCGACGATCGCCACCGAGGCGTTGTGGACTTCCTGCGAACTGCTCTGCGCCTGCGCGATAATCGCCAGCGAGAAGGCATAGATGACGAGGCCGAGCAGCACGTAGTCGCGCAGGAAGCTGCGCAGTTCCTTGGTGCCGAGCCAGAAGATGTTGGCAAGGGTGTGCATGGACGGCGGGCTTCAACGTTCCTGCTTGCGCAGGAAAAGAAGGCTGAGGCCGATTAAGGCCGGAATGAAGAGCGCGAGCGCCGCTATGTCTGGGTAAAGATCGGCGAAGCCCAGCCCTTTTGTAAATGTGCCGACGCTGACCGGCAGGAAGTAGCTCATCGGGAATAGGCGGCCCATGATTCGCGCCATGCCCGTCAGCGAGGATACGGGGACTGTCATCCCGGCGAACATCGAAGCAGGGAGCACGGTCAGGATCGCGGTGCCGAACAGCGCGGCGATCTGCGTGCGGGCGAAGCTCGAGATCACCGTTCCGTACGCCGTCGTCGTCGTGACGTAGATCAGCGCGGCGAGCAGGAGCGTCGGGAAGCTGCCTTTGAGCGGCACCGCAAACACGGTCAGCGCCAGCGTCACCATCAAGCCAAAATTGACCGTGCCCAAAGCGATATAGGGCAATTGCTTGCCGATCAGGAATTCAAGCTTCGTGACCGGCGTCACATAAAGATTGGTGATCGAGCCCATTTCCTTCTCGCGCACGACCGCGAGCGCCATCAGGATCGCTGGCCACATCGCGAGCTCGAACGCGAGCTGTGCCGGCACCATCGCGTAAATGCTCTCGAAATTCTGGTTGTACTTGAGCCGTACCTCGATATCAGCGGCAGGCGCTGAAGCCGGTATGGTCCTGCTGATGATTGGATCGCTCAGATAGAGCTGGTGCATCGCCTGCAGGTAACCGCGGATTGTCTGAGCGACGAATGGCCGCGCCCCGTCGACCCAGGCGGCAACAAAGGCCGGCCGCCCGCGTGCGATATCGCGCCCGAAGCCGGGTGGAATCTCGATGCCGGCATCGATGTCGCCGTTTGCGAGCTCTCTCTCCAGCGCGGCGTAGTCGGCCAGCGGCGGCTTTTCGATGAAGTAGGCCGAGCCGCGCAGCTCTTCGAGATAGGCACGGCTGTCATGGCTGCGGTCGTGGTCGAGGACGGCGAACGTCAGCGAATTGACGTCCGTCGAGATGCCGAAACCAAACACCAGCATCAGAAACGTCGTGCCGAAGATCGCAAAACCGATGCGGATCGGGTCGCGCAGCAACTCCAGCGTTTCGCGGATCGCGCACGCCGCCAACCGCCGAAGGCTGAAACCACGTCCGCCCTCCGCCGCACCGCGGGAGAGGGCGGCTCGCCCTAAAAGCGGCGAGCCGGGCGAGCGCGCGCCGGCCTGCCCCCTCCCGCCAGCCCTTTCCCTCATCGGGGAAGAAAGATTTTCCGTGTCTGCCACCCCGGCTCGAGCGGCGACGGCCTCTTCAAGATAGGCAATGAAGGCGTCTTCAAGGTCTGCGACACCGCGCGAACGCGCAAGGCTCGCCGGCGTATCAGTCGCCAGCACGCGTCCCGAATCCATCAGCGAGACGCGGTCGCAGCGCTCGGCCTCGTTCATGAAGTGGGTCGAGACGAAGATTGTCACGCCCTCATTGCGCGACAGGTCGATCAGCAATTCCCAGAACCGGTCGCGCGCCAGAGGATCGACGCCGGAGGTCGGCTCGTCGAGGATCAGCATCTCGGGTTCGTGCACGACCGCGACGGCGAGCGACAGCCGCTGGCGGATGCCGAGCGGCAGGTCGGCAGCCCGTTGGTCCAGCTGCTCGGCGAGGCCGAAACGCGCGACGAGCCCGGCAATGTGCTCGCGCGCCCGGCGCAGCGGCAGCTGAAACAGGCGGGCATGCAGATCGAGGTTCTGGCGAACGGTCAGCTCGGCATAGAGCGAGAAGGACTGCGACATGTAGCCGACCCGCCGGCGCGCGGCGAGATCATGCGCGTCGAGCGGTCGGCCGAACAGCAGGGCCTCGCCGTCGCTTGCCGGCAACAGACCGGTCAGCATCTTCATCGTCGTCGTCTTGCCGCAGCCGTTCGAGCCGACGAAGCCGAAAATCTCACCGCGCTCGATAGTGAAATTGACGTGGTCGACGGCGGTGAAGTCGCCAAAGCGGCAGGTCAGATTGCGCGCGACGATGACCGGCTCGGCTTCGCGCGTGCGGCGCCGCGGAATGTGCAACGGGTGATAGCCGGCGCGCGCCGCTTGCGGCAGCCATTGGATGAAGGCGGCTTCGATCGTCGCGGCGCCCGTCTGTTCCTTCAGGTCGGCCGGCGAGCCGGCGGCGACTACACGGCCGGCGTTCATCGCGACGAGCCAATCGAACGCCGCGGCCTCTTCCATATAGGCGGTCGCGACAATGATGCTGAGACCGCGGCGGCGCGCCCGGATTCGTGCGATCAGTTCCCAGAATTGGCGACGCGACAGCGGATCGACACCGGTCGTCGGCTCGTCGAGGATCAGCAGATCAGGATCGTGGACCAGGGCGCAGCACAGCCCAAGTTTTTGTCGCATGCCGCCCGAGAGTTTCTTGGCCGCACGGTCGGCGAATGGCGCAAGACCCGTGCTGTCGAGCAGTTCGGCGAGACGCGCCTCGCTCTCGGCCGGCGCTTGGCCGAACAGGCGGGCGAAGAATTGGACGTTTTCGCGAATGCTGAGATCGGGATAAAGGTTCCTGCCGAGACCCTGCGGCATATACGAAATGCGGGGGCAAACCGCGGCGCGATGCGCCGGGTCCGCGATGTTGCCCGCCAGCACGACAACCTGCCCCGATTGGAGCTGCCGGGCGCCAGCGACGATCGCGAGTAGCGTCGATTTGCCCACCCCGTCGGGGCCGACCAAGCCGACCAGGACGCCCGCGGGAAGTTCGAGCGTGATGCCGTCGAGGGCGGTGGCGTTGCCGTAACGCTGCGTGACGCCGGCGATCCGCGCGATCGGCTCGGTCATTGCGGGCCGGCGGCTGGCTGGCTCGGCCGCAAGCTCTCGGGCCACGCGGCGGACGGCGCGGTCAGTACATATGCGTCGCCCGGCAGCCCGGCGCGAACCATCCGCTCGCGTCCTTTCAAACGATCCGGATCGATCCTGACCCGGATGCGGAACATCAGCTTGTCGCGCTCCTCCCTTGTCTCGACGGTCTTTGGTGTGAACTGCGCCTGGTTGGCGACAAACACGACCTTCGCCGGGATCACGTGCCCGGGATAGGCGTCGAGCACGATGCGGGCGTCGGAGCCGATCCGGACACGGCCCGCCTCGGCCGTCGGCAGGTAGATGTCCATATAGACGTAAGAGGCATCGAGCATCGTAAAGACTTTGCCACCGGCTGGCAGGACTTCTCCGACATTGGCAACCCGGTACTCGATCGGGCCGTTCTTTGGAGCGGCCAGCGAGTTGTCAGCGATATTGACCTGGTAATACTCGACCTGATGCGTCGCGGCGGCAACCGCGTGCTCGGCCCCTGCGATCGCTGCGGCATCGGCATTGAGCGCCGCGATCGCGCTCGCCAGCGCCTGCCGCTGCTGGTCGAGGGTCTCCTGGGTGGCATAGCCATGCGGCACGAGATAGGTGGTGCGGTCCACTTCCTGCTGGTCGAATCTGACGACCGCCTGCTGCTGGGCGTAATTGTCCTTCGCTTGGTCGAGCGTGCGCTGCGCCTCGCGCGTGACCTGTTCGTATTGTTGCTGCTGCGCTTTGAGATCGCTGGTGTCCATGACCGCAACGACCTGCCTGGCCTTCACCAGGTCGCCTTCGTCGGCGTAGAGCTTCAGGATGCGGCCGGCGAACTTCGTATCGATGTCGACTTCATCGGCTTCGAGACGGCCGTTGCCGTAGGCGACGCCTGGCGGCAGTGACGGCCGCGAATGCCACCACCAATAACCGCCGGCCATCCCGCCGAACAGCAGCAGCGCGAGCGACAGGGCCAGCGTTCGCCGCTGCCGTCGCGGTTGCTTTGGCGTCCCGGGCGGGATGACCGCGGGAAGGGACGCGGCCGTCGGAATGACGTTGTCAACCTGAGCCGGGACTGTCCCAGTTTTGGCGTCATCCATCGATAGAATCCGCAGACCTGCTGACCGGCCTGCAGCCGGTGCTCGCCAAAATTTGCCCTTGGGACGCCCGGCCCATTCCGGATCCGCTGCTCGTGCCGCTCATCTGTTATCGCCTTTTCCTTCTCTTGCGAGCTGGCATTGGTTAACGAATATCGGAGGGTGCCCGATTTGGAGCAGCCGCCGGCACCCACTGCTGAGCGGGCACCTCCGTTTCCGCTGCTACAGTGATTTGCGCGATCGCTGTCGAAGCCCGGAGCGCCGTAAAGCAGGTCAAGTCCAGCATGGCAAACCCGATCGCGAGCGCCAGCAGTACCACGTTGATCTCGGCAAAAATCCGGTCGAGACGATGGATCAGACGCTTCGACGCGTGATTTTCCGGGGGCGATGGAAGCTGCATGGATTCTGGCCTGGGGCCGTTGATACGGCGTGCGTATGCAAAGCAAATATGCAGAGAGGGACCTGTCGCATTGATGCAGCTCAATTCTTTCAGCTGGCCCACGCTCGCGAAACATGTGGATGCCGGCGTGGAAAGCGGACAGGGTTGGTCAAGATCAATGCAGGTAGGCACGCCGAGAGGCGCCGGTTTGTCGGTTCCGCGTGCGTCAGCAAGAAAGGAACCGGCATTCTCTTTGGCGGCGATGGCGAGCTAATCGCCGGTGCGGCCGGTCAACTCCTGGCGGGTCCGTTCCCCTGGTTCGGCAACAGGCAGGATGGCGATGCGGGCGCGCACGATCGCGTTCAGTGCCGAACAGACCGAAATCGATCAGCGGTTTGCCGCCGGCCGCCAAGACCAGCCGCGCTGCTTTTGACGCGATCACGCTCTCGAAGTGCACGAGATTGATCAGGGGAGGCTCGACCAGCTGCGCCTGTGGCAACGGCGCCGTTACGCCCAGTAGCGGCTCCTCGGGTGCGGCGCCACGCGAGTATACGCGGACTGCTAACCCGGCCACCGAGGATCATTGCCGTGCAGATACCGCTTCGAATCACGTTCCGCGACTTCCCACCATCGCCATCCGTCGAAGCGCGCGTCCGCGATCGCACCGCGGCGCTGGAACGCTTTCACCCAGGATCACCGCCTGCCACATCGTGGTCGAGGCGCGTCACCGGCGCCACCGCCAAGGCCAGCTTTACCACGTCGCCGTTCATCTCGTGCTGCCGGAAGGCGAGATTACGGTGACGCGCGACCCCGGCGAGCACCATGCGCATGAGGATGTCGATGTCGCGGTGCACGACGCCTTGCTCGAAGGTGCTGCCCGGCCGGCTTGATCCAACTCAATTCGGCGGCGCGCGAAAAGGGCTATCGGGGAACCTGCTCGGGCGTCCGCAATGAAAGCGATGATCCGCCAACCTCATTTCCTGCTGGTGCTCGGCGTTGTCGCGCTTGCCAATTTGGCATCCTGCGGCCCGGTGCGGGAGGCGGCGCCGCGCGAGTGGGTATCGTACAGCACGTTCGATACGTATCTGAATGAGGGGCAGGTCAAGGCGGCGAGCGTCGACGCGGACACGATCGAAGCAACGTTGAAAGACGGGCGGGTCATCGTCGCGATGCGCGTCGCGCCGGATCTCGCGGCTCGACTCGAGCGGCATGGCGTCGACGTCACGGGCGTGAGCGGACTAAGCGGCGACGGCTGGAACTGGCTGATGTGGATGCCGCTACTCCTGCTCCTCTTCCTCCCATTTATGCTTCTGCGCGGCGGCGCCGCCGCCGCCGGACCGACGACCGCGGCGATGACCAAGAGCAAGGCGCGGGTCTTTGCTGAAACCGGCATCAAGACCACCTTCGAGAATGTCGCCGGCGTCGATGAAGCTAAGGAGGAGTTGAAGGAGATCGTCGCGTTTTTGAAGGATCCGGTACGTTACGGCCGCCTCGGCGCGCATGTCCCGAAGGGTGTGTTGCTGGTCGGACCGCCGGGAACCGGCAAGACGCTGTTGGCGCGGGCCGTTGCCGGCGAGGCTGGCGTGCCGTTCCTGTCGATCAACGGATCGGAGTTCGTCGAGCTCTATGTCGGGGTCGGCGCCGCCCGCGTGCGCGACCTGTTCGAGCAGGGCCGCAAGATGGTTCCCGCGATCATCTTCATCGACGAACTCGACGCGCTCGGCCGGGCACGCAGCGCTCCCTCCCATCTTGGCGGCAACGACGAGAAGGAACAGACGCTCAACCAGCTGCTCTCCGAAGTGGATGGTTTCGATCCGACCGTCGGGTTGGTGCTGCTCGCCGCAACCAACCGGCCGGAGGTCCTCGATCCTGCCCTGCTGCGCGCCGGGCGTTTCGACCGCCAGGTCCTGGTCGATCGCCCGGACAAGACCGGCCGCATCCAGATCTTGCAGCTTTACCTCGGCAAAGTCAGTCTCGCGTCCGACGTCTCGGCCGAGGAGGTCGCAGCGCTGACTCCGGGCTTCACCGGCGCCGATCTCGCAACACTCGTCAACGAGGCAGCGCTGCTCGCCACGAGGCGCAATTCGACCAACGTTGCAACGGTGGATTTCACCGCAGCGATCGAGCGCATCGTCGCCGGGCTGGAAAAGAAAAACCGGCTCTTGAGCGCGAAGGAGCGCGAGATCGTCGCCTACCACGAGATGGGCCACGCACTCGTCGCGATGCTGCTGCCCGGCGTCGATCGGGTGCAGAAGGTGTCGATTATCCCGCGCGGCGTCGGCGCCCTCGGCTATACGATCCAGCGCCCGACCGAAGACCGCTTCCTGCTGACCGAGGACGAGCTGGAGAATAAGATGGCGGTCCTGCTCGGCGGGCGGGCCGCCGAGCGCCTCGTGTTCGGCAAAGTCTCGACCGGTGCCGCCGATGACCTCGCCAAAGTTTCCGACATCGCTCGCAGCATCGTCACGCAGTACGGCATGGTGCCGTCGCTTGGCGATGTCGCCTACGACCGCCATCCGTCGCAATTTCTGCAAGGCGCGGCGGCCCCCACTTGGCTCGAGCGCAGCTACGCGGAGGAGACCGCGCGCGAGATTGATTGCGCGGTTCGCGACGTTGTCGCGCGGGCCGGCAGGCGTGCTGCCGAAGTGCTCGAAACCCGGCGCGATCTGCTGGACCGGGGTGCGAAGGCGCTCCTCGGCAAGGAAACGCTGACTGTCTCCGAACTACAGGAACTGGTGTCGCAACCGCCGCCGGCAAAGCTGGCGCTGATCGCCGACTCCGGCCAGATCGTGAGCCCGCCTCCGATGCGGAATTGAAGAAGGAGGCGGGCCGTTGGCGGTGACAGCGACCTGGAGCGTCCACGATCTGCTGAGCGACCTAGCGGCCGCTGGCGGCCGGCCGGCGATTATCGCTTTTTCAGACGACGGCGCCGTCGTCTGGAGCTGCGCAACCCTCGCTCGCCGGGCGCTCGACCTGGTCGACCGGCTGAGCGGTGAGGGGTTTGCCGACGGGAGCCGCATCGCGCTGTGGGCGCCAAACTCGCCGGCATGGATCGCGAGTGCTCTCGCCGTCCTTGCCTGCGGTGCGGTGCTGGTTCCGCTGGACGATCTGGCCGATGCCGCCCAGCTCGACACTGCATTGTCTTTCGGCAAGCCCCGCCTGATTCTGACGGCGGCAAACCACAGCGAGGCCTGCGGCAGCATTTTGCGCCGGGCGAAAGCCGGCACGATGCTCGTCGAGGCTTCCGAGCGCCTACCCGGCGATGCGTCCGCCGCCACGGCGGAGGCGGGCGACCGTGTCAAGAATTTGCCGGCGCTGGGCGACGCCGCGCCCGCGATCTTGTCGTGGACTTCCGGAACCACGGGATCGCCGAAAGCGTTCCTGCTGACGCACGGCAACATTGCGGCCAACGTCGCGGCCCTGCGCAATCTGGCGATCGTCGGCGCCGACGATCGCGTACTGCTCCCGCTGCCGCTGCATCACGCGTATCCCTTCGTCGTCGGCATGCTGGCGCCGTTAGCGGCGGGAACCGCGATCGTGCTGCCCGAAGCCACGACCGGGCCGGCGCTGGCCCGAGCCATGCGGGAGGGGCGCGTCACGGCAATCGTCGGAGTTCCTCGTCTATACGAGGCGCTGCTGACCGGGATCGAGGCACAGATCGGCGCCCGCAGTCGCGCCGCGCGGCGCGCCTGGCCGGCAATATTGCGTACTGCGGCATTCGCTCAGCGGTCGACCGGGCTGCGGCTGGGGCGCCTGCTATTCGCGCCGGTGCGCCGGCGCGTCGCGCCGTCACTGCGGCTGCTGGTTGCGGGCGGCGCCCGTCTACCGCGGGATACCGAGGAGCAGCTTGAGGCTCTGGGCTGGAGCGTACTGTCTGGCTACGGCCTCGCCGAAACCGCGTCGCTGTTCACCGGCAACCGTCCCGTCGATCGTCGCGTGGGCAGCGCCGGGAAGCCCCTCGCCGGCGGCGAGGTCCGCATCGCCGAGCCGGACGCGGACGGGATCGGAAAGGTGGAGCTGCGCGGGCCTTCGATCACCTCCGGCTACATCGACAACCCGGACGCCAACCGGGACACATTCACCCCCGACGGGTGGTTCCGCACCGGCGATCTCGGCTTCATCGACCGCGACGGCTTTCTGTTCGTCACCGGCCGGGCGACGGAGGTGGTGGTGCTCGGCGGCGGCAAAAAAGTAAATCCCGAGGACCTCGAACGGATATACGGCGCGGCTCCCGAAATCGTCGAACTGGCGGTGCTGGAGGTGAACGGCGCGCTCGTTGCGCTGGTTCGGCCGGACGCGGCCAGGTTGCGCGCGCGGGGTGCGACGAACCTGCGCGACGGGATCCGTATCGTCCTCGGCGAGACGGCGCAGGGCCTGCCCTCGTACCAGCGGCTTTCCGGCTTCGCCTTGACGGATCGGCCCCTGCCGCGGACCCGGCTCGGCAAATATCGCCGCTTTCTGCTGCCCGTCCTGTACAAGCAGGCAACCGCCGGCGGCATCCGCCGGGTTTCCAATGCCCTCGGACCCGAGGATGCGGCCTTGCTGCACAACCCGACGGCGGCTGCTGTCTGGCGCCTCCTGCAGCAGCGCTATCCCGGTGCGGCCATCGATCTCGATGTCGATCTCCCGCTTGATTTGAACCTCGACTCGTTCGGCTGGATGGAATTGACGCTGCTGCTGCACGATCAGCTCGGCGTAACCTTGTCGGACGCGGACATTACCGAGATCCGGACGATCCGCGACCTGCTCGACCGCGCGGTTGAGCCCCGACAGGGCGCCTTCGGTTCGGCGCGTGCAAATCAAATCGATGTCGAGCGCTGGTTCGCGCCAAGGGGCGTCCTGCTCGCCGCATTCGGCGCGGCGTTGTATGCGCTTAATTGGCTGCTCATGCGAGGATGCTTCAGGCTCCAAGTGTACGGTCGCGATCGGCTCCCAGAAACGGGCGCCTTCGTGATCACGCCGAACCATGTCAGTTATCTCGACGGCATGGCTATTGCCGCTTCGCTGCCGATCCGCCGTCTCAATTCGCTCTATTGGGCCGGCGACGCGCGGCTCCTCTTCTCCAACCCGATCGCCAGGACCGTTTGCCGCGCGCTGCACGTCTTTGCGGTCGAGGCAAA
>DATJUL010000263.1:0-4364 GCA_035502295.1 Allostellaceae bacterium
GGAATCTGCTAGAGAATATTTGCCGCAGAGGTGATAAGTCAGGGACGACAAGGAACTTGGCGATGCCGGCGTTTACGCTTCACGATCTGGAAAAGCGCGTCAGCGCGCGCGCGCAGGAAAGCGCCGACGTGTCGTACACGCGCAAGCTGCTCGATCGCGGCGTCGACCATTGCGCCAAGAAGTTCGGCGAGGAAGCGATCGAAGCCGCCATCGCCGCGGTCGCCGAGGACCGCCAGCGCATGATCGCCGAAGCCGCCGACGTGCTGTATCACCTGCTGGTCGTGCTGCATGCCCGCGGCATCGCGCTCGATCAGGTCGAGGCGGAGCTCGCCAGCCGCAGCCGCCAGTCCGGCCTCGAAGAAAAAGCTTCGCGCAAGGGCGGTTGAGGCTTAAGCGGCATGGAGCAGCGCACCGAAACCAACGTCTCGCCCTATCGCGTTTTCTCGCGCCGCGAATGGGCGACGCTGCGGCAAGACACGCCGATGACGCTGGAGCCGTCCGAAGTCACCCGGCTGCGCTCGATGCACGACCGGCTCGACATGTCGGAAGTCGAGGACATCTATTTGCCGCTGTCGCGGCTGTTGTCGCTTTACGTGGCGGCGACGCAAAATCTGTTTCGCGCGCAGGAAGGCTTTCTCGGCACCGAAGACGTCAAGGTGCCGTACATCATCGGCGTCGGCGGCTCGGTCGCGGTCGGCAAATCGACCACGGCGCGCGTGCTGCAGGCGCTGTTGGCGCGCTGGCCGAACGTGCCCAAGGTCGATCTCATCACCACCGACGGCTTTCTCTATCCCAATGCGGTGCTCGACCGCGAAGGCCTGATGGAGAAAAAGGGCTTTCCGGAAAGCTACGATCTGCCGGCGCTGTTGCATTTTCTGTCCGACATCAAGGCCGGGCAGCACCCGGTGCGGGCGCCGGTCTATTCGCATCTGATCTATGACGTCATTCCCAATCAGTGGATCGAAATCGACCGGCCCGACATCCTCATCGTCGAGGGCCTGAATGTGCTGCAGGCCGGACGGCTGCCGAAGGACGGCAAGGCAATTCCCTTCGTCTCGGACTTTTTCGATTTCTCGGTCTATCTCGATGCCGATGAGTCCGTGCTGCTGGCCTGGTATGTGACCCGGTTCCTGACGCTGCGCGGCACCGCCTTTGCGGATCCCAAATCCTACTTCCACCGCTATGCGCGGCTGACCGATGCCGAGGCGAGCGCCACCGCGACCTCGATCTGGGACCGCATCAATCTGGTCAACTTGCGCGAAAATATTCTGCCGACGCGTCCGCGCGCCGATCTCATTCTGAAAAAGACCGAAAGTCACCAGGTCGCGCAGGTGGCGCTGCGCCGGCTCTGATCGCTTCGCGCGATCGGCGTGCGGCCGGTTCAGGCTTACGCGGCGACCGCCGCCGCATCCGGCATCGCCAGCGCCGCCGCCAGCCGGTCGCGGTCGAGCGGCTTGATCAGGAAGCCGTCCATCCCCGCGCCAAGACTCGCCTCGCGGTCTTCGGCGGAGGCGTTCGCCGTCAGGGCGACGATGGGCGTGTGCGGCATGCCGTCTTCGGCCTCGAACTGGCGGATGCGGCGGGTGGCCTCGAGGCCGTCCATCCCCGGCATGTGCAGATCCATCAGGATGCGGTCGAACGGCAGGCCGGCGGCGCGCGCCGCCAGCCAGCAATCGATGGCCGCCTTGCCGCTGCCGGCCATGGTCGGACGATGGCCGAGCTTCTGCAACAGCGCGCGGACCAACAGCGCATTGATCTCGTTGTCCTCGGCCACCAGGATCGACAGTCCGCCCGCGGCTGCGGCGGGCGCCGGCATCTCCACGGCTTCGGCCGCCGCGGCATGATCGAAGGCGTCGTCGGCGGCGAAGCGGGCGGCGAGCGAAGCCGCGCGCACCGGCTTGATCAGATAACCGGTGAAGCCCGCTTCCTTGAGGCGCGGCAGTTCATTGCGCTCGGCCGGCGTCACCAGCATGATCCGCCGCGGGATCGCCGCGGTCAGCCGCGTCAGCGCCGCGCTGGCGATGCCGCCGACCGCGTGATCGACCAGCACCGCGGTCCATGGCCGCTCCGGCAGCAGTGCCGCGGCGACCGCTTCGTCGGGCACGATCATCGTAGAAGCGCCCCAGCGCTGCAGACGGCGCGCCAGCAGCGAGGCTTCGACCGCGGCCGGCGCGACGATGAGAATGTCGTCGCCGGACAGGTCCGGCACCGCCCACGGCTGCTCGAGCGGCTGCGCATCGTCGCCGGCGCGCGGCAGCGGCACGGTCACGCGGAAAGTCGCGCCGGCGCCGGGAGCGCTGTCGACTCCGATCGTTCCGCCCATGCGCTCGACGATGCGCCGCGAAATGGTCAGCCCGAGCCCGAGCCCGTCATAGCGGCGCGTCGAGCCGACGTCGGCCTGTTCGAATTCCAGAAACACGCGGGTCTGATCGTCGGGCGAGATGCCGATGCCGGTGTCGCGCACGGCGATGGCGATCTCGTCGGCGTGCCGACCGGGCTCAACGATGATCGAGACGCCGCCGGTCTCGGTGAACTTGATCGCGTTGCCGACCAGATTGAAAATGACCTGCCGCAGCCTTGCGGCATCGCCGATGACGCGCGACGGCAGCCGCTCGTCGACATAACAGCAGATTTCGAGGCCCTTGGTCTGTGCGCGCGGTCCCAGCAATTCGACCGCCTCTTCGACAAAGCCGGCAAGCGCGAACGGCTGCGGCGCGAGGTCGAGCCGCCCGGCCTCGATCTTGCCGAGATCGAGCAATTCCTCGATGAACGACAACAGCGTGCTGCCGGAAGCCTTCATGGCGGCCAGATAGGTGGCTTGCTCCGGGCCAAGCGGCGTGTCGGCCAATAGATCGGCCATGCCGAGGATGCCGCTGAGCGGCGTGCGGATTTCGTGCGACACCATGGCGAGGAAGCGGGACTTGGCGCGGTTGGCGGCCTCGGCCTGGTCGCGGGCGTCGGCAAGTGCGCGTTCGGCGATGACCCGGTCGGTCACGTCGCGGCCGACGCTCTGCATTTCGCTGCCGCGGTCGGAGCGCAGCGTGACGTCGCGCCAGGCGATCCAGCGCGCGCCGTCGGGTGTGGCGATTTTCTGGTCGTGGACGCGGGTGCCGTCGGCGAGCAGCGCCGGCTCGCCTTGCGGATCGCTGGCCAGCGCGAAATGCGTGCCCACGAGCTCCTCGCGCGGGCGGCCCGCCAGCGCGCAGAACGCGTCGTTGGCGTAAGTGATCGTGCCGTTGGCGTCGCGGCGCACGATGACGTCGCCTTGCGCTTCGAAGAAGCTCTTGGCGCGCTCCTGCGCCTCGCGGGATTCCCAGTGCCGGTCTTCCGCCTGGTCAAGCCGCGACTCCAGGCCGCGCAATTCGGCTTTCATCTGGCGGATGCGCGACAGCAGGATGCCCATGCCGCCGCAGGCCGCGCCGAACAGCGCCGCCACGCCGATGGCAAACGAATTCGGGTCGTAATGGGCGCCGGGCGAGGTGGCGCCGGACAGGAAGCCGAAGGCAACCGCAAAGGCCATCGAGGTGATGGCGAGCGACCGGATGACGATCGAGAAAATCCGCCGGGTGATGATGGCCGGCGTTCGGATGCTGGCGCGATCCCGCATTGGGTCCCCGTTCGCCGCGGCGGCGACCGCTCTCGTGCGCGCCGCGCCTCAAAGCCGCAAAATTGCCGGTGCGGTAGGGCCGATCTTGCCCTGGGAACCGTTGCGCATTGCTTGCGCCGGCCGCGCGATTTCAGCCGCATCGGGCGCGATTGGAGAAACGGTTGATGCTTTGTTAACATGCCCCGGTGGCCAAGATGCGCCGCCCGGGCCTAGGGTCCGGCGCATTCGGGGCCGGCCGGAGGCATGTGATGGACAAGGCGGTGAGTTCGAAGCGCGCGCGCGGCAAGGCTGTGGCATCGCCGCGCGCGGAGCCGGCGGTGCGGCCGTCCCGGGCCGAGGCGGAGGCTGCGGTGCGCACGCTTCTGCGCTGGGCCGGCGACGATCCGGACCGCGAGGGGCTCAAGGCGACCCCGGCCCGCGTGGTGCGCGCCTATGAGGAGTGGTTTGCCGGCTATGGCGACGATCCGAGCGAATACCTCAAGCGCACGTTCGAGGAGACCGGCGGCTACGACGAGGTCGTCGTGCTGCGCGACATCCGCTTCGAATCGCATTGCGAGCATCATCTGGCGCCGATCATCGGCCGCGTGCATATCGGCTATCTGCCGCGCAACCGCGTCGTCGGCATCTCCAAGCTGGCGCGGCTGGTCGAGGTCTTTGCCCGCCGCCTGCAGATTCAGGAGAAGATGACGGCGGAGATCGCCTCCTGTCTCGATGCCGTGCTGCGGCCGCACGGCGTCGCCGTGGTCACCGAGGCGAC
>DATJUL010000264.1:0-3535 GCA_035502295.1 Allostellaceae bacterium
ACCGTTGTTTCGCCGCATCCGGCGCGATCAGCGCGGCGCCACCTTCATTTTTGCGGCGGTGGCGACAATGATGCTCGTCGGGTTTGGCGCGCTCACCGTCGATCTCGGCAACGCCTATCGGGTGCGGCGCCAGCTGCAAAATGCCGCCGATGCGGCGGCGCTGGCCGGTGCGGTGACGCTGTATAACGGCGGCGCCGCCGACACCGCCGAGAGCACCGCAGGCACCTGGAGCGCCTCGTCCGGGGGCAAGAATGTGATCACCGGGGTCAGCGTATCGACGACGGCCACCACCGTCAGCTGCACCGGAGCGACCGGCTCGACCTGCACCGCCAATTCCAGCGGCCCCAACGGCATCAAGGTCACCGAAACGGGCGCCGTGCCGACCTTTTTCGGGCGGCTGCTCGGGGTGGACAGCATCCCGATCTCGGCGACGTCCTACGCGATCGGCAATACCAGCAGCGGCACCTGCAGCACCTGCGGCGGCCTGTCGCAGGAGGCCGACGTGATCGTAGTCCTCGACGGGACGGAATCGATGGGTTCCGCCGCCAACAGCACCAGCGACCCGGCTTGTGCCAACAAGACCAACGAGCAATGCGCCGTGCTCGGCGTCCAGGCGATGCTGACCGATCTGACCGCGCCGAGTTCGGGTGTCGGTGGCGCGACCGTTGGGCTGATGACGTTTCCCGGGCTACAGACCGCGGCCGAGGCGGCCTACGAATACTGCTCCGGCGGGACGCCGTCCAGCAGCAACATCGCACAGTACAACGCGTCGAACAGCGCCCCGTTCTACAACGCGCCGTATTACCTGATTTATCCGACCTACAGCAGCCTGACGACGAATGGCGGGTTCGACGGCAGCTTCAAGAGCAGTTCGGGATCGCTCAATACCAGCGACAACCTGGTCATCGCCGCCTATGGCAATAGCGGCTCCTGCAACGGCCTGACCGCCTACGGCGGTGCTGGCACGTCGCTGGCCATCGCGATGCAGGAGGGCACTGCACTTCTGCAAAACGACGGGCGCAAGGGAGCGGAGAAGTATCTGGTGATTCTGAGTGATGGCGACGCCAACTCCAACGCCAGCATGCCGTCGAATTACAGCATCACCGATCCAACAACGAATATCACGTATACGGCAGGGAACGACGAGTGCCATCAGGCGATCGCCGCCTCGCGCATCGCTCAGGCGGCCGGCATCACCGTTGTCGCGCTCGGCTTTGGTGAGGAAACGACCAACGCCGACAGTGGCAGCGGCGATGGCGGCGGCAGCGGCGGCGGCCGCGGCGGTGGCCGCGGTGGCGGCAGCGGCAGCGGCGGCGGCAGCAGCGCCGGCTGCAATACCGACACCGGCACTGCCAACCTGATCTCGCCGTGCACGACGATGATGACGATGGCCAGCGTCGGCAGCGGCACCAGCGCCTCGCCGCAGTTCTTTTATTCGGACGCCGCATCGTCCGGCAGCAACGCCTGCCCGTCGCCGGCCAACCCGACCTTTACCAGTGTCAACCAGATCTTCAAATCGCTGGCGAATGTCATCATCGGCGGCAACGGCACAGGCACTGGCAGCGCCGGCGGACTGCCGCATTTGATACCGGCCACGTAACGCAGCCGCATGCCGCCATCCGCGCCGGCGGGCACGGGTGGCGGCGCCGCCGAGCGTCGCCCGGATGACGGCCGGCGTTGATCATTGTCCCTGCCGCGCCCCTCTGGCATGCTGAGGTGAGGCGGCGCGCGCCGCGCCGACCGGCCCTGGCGGACAGGGGGACGACGGCATGGATATCGGCTCGGGCGGTTCGCGGCCGGGAGGTGAGCGGGGTCGCGCCGATGCGGCGCCGTCCGCCGCCCGCCGCAAGGCGCTCGGCCTTGCGCCGCCGCATCAGTTTTTCGCCACCGCCGCGGTGCCGTGCCCCTATGTGGCGGGGCGCGCCGAGCGCAAGCTGATCGTCGAACTCGACGGCGGCGCGGCGCCGGAGTTCTACGACGAATTGTCGCGCGCCGGGTTTCGCCGCAGCCACCGTTTCGCCTATCGCCCGGCCTGCCGGGCGTGCGCCGCCTGTGTGCCGGTGCGCATAGCGATCGCGCGCTTCGCCGATACCCGCTCGACGCGGCGGGTGCGCAACGCCAATGCCGCGCTGGCCGTGCGGCTGCTGTCGCCGCGCGCGACGATCGAGCAGTTTCGCCTGTTTCTCGCCTACCAGCAGCGCCGCCACGGCGACAGCGACATGGCGACGATGACCTACGGCGAGTACCGCAACATGGTCGAGGACACGGCGCTGCGCACGGCGCTGGCGGAAAGCCGCGATGCTGAGGGCGCGCTGGTCGCAGTCTCGCTCGTCGATCGGCTCGATGACGGCATCTCCGCCGTCTACAGTTTCTATGACCCCGCGCGCCCGCAGAAGAGCCTCGGCACCTGGTGCATTCTGTGGCTTGTCGAGGAATGCCGCCGCCGCGGCCTGCCCTACGTCTATCTCGGCTACTGGATCGCCGAGAGCCCGAAAATGGCCTACAAGGCGCGTTTCCCCGGCCTCGAACGCCTCTCCGACGGCGTCTGGGTCCCGCTTGCTCCGGTCGAGTAACCACAAAGACACGAAGAGCACGAAGAGAGCCTGGATGAGCCTTGCTCACGAGACCGATCTCAGTCCTCGGGTGATCGGCTTGGCGATCGCCGTTCATCGCCATCTCGGACCCAGTCCGGAGAAACGATGATGGGTCCGCTGTCATCGACGCTGTTCGGCGACATGTTCGGCACCGCGGCGATGCGCGCGGTGTTTGGCGAGGCGGCGCTGCTCGGCCGCTGCGCCGAGGTCGAAGCGGCGCTGGCGCGGGCCCAGGCGCGGCTCGGCATCGTGCCGGAGAGCGCTGCCGCGGCGATCTCGGCGGCGGCCGCCGCAATCGCCGCCGATCCGCAATCCCTGGACCTCGCGCGCCTCCAGCGCGAGACCGCCACTGTCGGCTATCCGATCCTGCCGCTGGTGCGGCAATTGGCCGAGCGGGCCGGCGAGGCTGGGCGCTGGTTGCATTGGGGCGCGACGACGCAGGACATCATGGACACCGCCGCCGTCCTGCAGATCCGCGACGGGTTGCGGCTGATCGAAGAAGACCTCGCGGCGGTGCGCTTCCATCTCGCGAGCCTGGCGCGGCGCTGGCGCGATCAGCCGATGGCCGGGCGCACCCATCTGCAGCACGCGCTGCCGATCACCTTCGGCTTCAAGGCGGCGGTGTGGCTGGCGGCGTTCGACCGCCATGCCGCGCGGCTTGACGAACTGCGCCCACGCGTTCTCGTCGCGCAGTTCGGCGGCGCCGCCGGCACGCTTGCCTCATTGGGTGACGGCGAAGCTGCGCTCGCCTCGCGCCGCGAACTGGCGCAGGAACTGGGCCTCGGCGAGCCGGCGATCACCTGGCATGTCGCGCGCGACGCGATCGTCGAGACCGTGCAGTTCTTGGCGCTGCTCGGCGGCAGCCTCGGCAAGATCGCGTTCGATGTGATGCTGATGTCGGCGACCGAATTCGGCGAAGCGGCCGAGCCGTTCGTCGCCGG
>DATJUL010000265.1:0-11722 GCA_035502295.1 Allostellaceae bacterium
GCGCTGGTGCTGGCCGAGCGCGGGCCGCGCCGCATCTCGCCGTTTTTCATCCCGTCCTGCCTGATCAACCTGGCGTCCGGCAACGTGTCGATCCGCTACGGCTTCAAGGGGCCGAACCACGCCGTCGTGACTGCCTGCTCGACGGGCGCGCATGCGATCGGCGATGCGGCGCGGCTCATCATGCTCGACGATGCCGATGTCATGGTGTGCGGCGGCACCGAGGCAGCCGTGTGCCGCCTCGGGCTCGCCGGCTTCGCCGCGGCGCGCGCGCTGTCCACCGGATTCAACGACGAACCCGAGCGCGCCTCGCGGCCATGGGACGAAGCGCGCGACGGCTTTGTCATGGGCGAGGGCGCCGGCATCCTGGTCCTCGAAGAACTGGAGCACGCGCAGCGGCGCGGCGCCCGGATTTATGCCCGCGTCCTGGGCTACGGCATGTCGGGCGACGCCCATCACCTGACCGCGCCGGCCGAAGACGGCAACGGCGCCTTCCGCTCGATGCAGAACGCGCTGAAGAGCGCCCGGCTCGCGCCCGACCGCATCGATTACATCAACGCCCACGGCACCTCGACGCCGCTCGGCGACGAGATCGAATTGGGCGCCGTCAAGCGGCTGTTCGGCGACCACGCCTATCGGCTCTCGATGTCGTCGACCAAATCGGCGATCGGCCATCTCCTGGGCGCCGCCGGCAGCGTCGAGGCGATCTTCTCGATCCTCGCGTTGCGCGACGATATCGTGCCGCCGACCCTCAACCTCGACAACCCCTCGCCCGCCTGCGACATCGACCTGGTGCCGAAGGAGGCGCGCCGCCGCCCGGTCGATTACGTCCTGACCAATTCGTTCGGGTTCGGCGGCACCAACGCCTCGCTGATCTTCGGCCCGCCGGATTCGCGGGCGTGACCCGCCGCGCGGCCAGCGATGCTGAAGCTGTTACGCCTGCTGGCCTGGAGCGTGACGAGCGCGGCGCTGGCGGTGGCGCTCATCGGCGTGGCGGCGTGGTGGCTTTATCGCGACGCGCGCCGGCCGGGGCCGCTCGCCGCGGCGAAGACGGTCGTGATCCCGGCGCATACCGGGCTGCGCACGATCGCCGTTCTGTTGGCCCGCGACGGCGTCGTTCGCCATGCCTGGACCTTCGCGGCGCTCGCCGAGCTGTCCGGCCGCGGCCGCCTGCTCAAATCCGGCGAGTATGAATTTCCGGCCGGGGCGAGCGCCGCGGCCGCGCTCGCGATCGTCGCCGCGGGGCACACGGTCGAGCACAAATTGACGATCCCCGAGGGGCTGACCAGCCCCGAGATCGTCGCGCTGGTGAAGGCCGCGCCGGCGCTCGCGGGCGACCCGGGCCCCTTGCCGCCGGAAGGCTCGCTCTATCCCGACACCTACATCTACAGCTGGGGCGAGACGCGCCGCGCGCTCATTCGCCGCATGCAGCGCGCCATGACGCATGTCGTCGGCGAATTGTGGAAGGAGCGCTTTCCCGGTCTGCCGCTCGCCAGCCCCGAAGAGGCCGTCACGCTCGCCTCGATCGTCGAGAAGGAGACCGCGCTGCCGGCCGAGCGGGCGCATGTCGCCGGCGTCTACATCAACCGCCTCAAGCGCGACATGCCGCTCGACGCCGACCCGACCGTGCTGTTCGCGCTGGAGGACGACGGCGCCAAAAAGCTCGACCGGCCGCTCGACCACGCCGATCTCGCGACCCTCTCGCCCTACAACACCTATCGCAACAAGGGCCTGCCGCCGGGGCCGATCGACAACCCAGGCCGCGCGTCATTGCGCGCGGCGCTGCAGCCGCAGCCGACCGACGATCTGTATTTTGTCGCCGACGGCAAGGGCGGCCATGTGTTCGCCAAGACGCTCGCCGAACAGACGCAACACATCGCCGCGTATCTGAAAACGGCCGCTCCTGCCGCCGCGGCGCTCGACCCGCTCGCCCAACCGACCCCGGCACCGGCGGTTCACGCTGCGGCGACGCCCCCGCCGCACACCGCGGCGCGCCATGCGAACCATCACGATCGCCGGCGGCTCGCGCTGCGCCGCCGCGCCCATCTGCGCTATTGCCGACACCACCCCCGCGCCTGCCATACCCGCCTGCGCTGACCGCCTGCAATCGAAAGCCTATGCAGATGAGCAACAAGACGATCTCAGTAACGATCCCCGAAGAGATGCTGCCGGCAATCGACGAGGCGGCGCAGCAGCAGCGACGGAGCCGCTCGGGGTTCGTTCGTGAAGCCTTGAGGCAAGTCCTCTCGGGCGAGCACCGCCGGCTGCTTCCGGTGGATGACGCCGCGACTGACGAGGCGCGGGCAATCCGGCGCGGGCGATCCCAGTTCGATCGTGGGGAATTCGTCCGTCTGGAAGATCTCCAACGTGAATTGGGACTTCCTCCTCGCTAGGGCGGCCGAGCGATCCCTCAGGTCGATGCCGGTGAGAGACCGCCGCCGGGTCAACGCGGCGCTCAACGACATGAAGGCGGATCCCTTTGCCGGAGATGTCACCGCGCTGAAGGGCGAATATCGAGGTCTTTTCCGCCGTCGCGTTGGTTCCTGGCGGGTCATCTTTGAGCTGGACGCGGCGCGGCGGCTGGTGCGGGTCCACGACATCTTGCGCCGCTCATCGACAACATATTGAACGCCGCACCGCGCGCACTATAACCCCCTCATCTTCCAGGCAGGGAGTGCGGGCGGCGGTGGCAGTGGCGAGCATGACCGGGTTTGCCCGGGCCGAGGGCGAGGCGGACGGCGTCGGCTGGGTGTGGGAATTGCGCAGTGTCAACGGCCGCGCGCTCGAGGTGCGGCTGCGCCTGCCGCCCGGCTGCGAGGCGCTGGAGGCGCCGGCACGCGCCGCGCTCGCGGGAAGCTGCCGCCGCGGCAACATCTCCGCGACGCTGACCCTCAGCCGCGTGGCGCCGCCGGCGATCCGCATCAACCGCGCGATGCTGGCGCAGATCGTGGGATTGCTCGGCGACTTGTCGGGCGAACTCGCCGGCCGGATCGAGACCGCGCCGCCGCGGCTCGACGGCCTCGTCGGCCTGCGCGGAATCATCGAGACGGTCGAGGACGAGCCCGACGCGGTCGTCCTGCGCCGCCATGCCGCGCTGCTCGACGGCTGGTCGATCGCGCTCGACCGCCTCGTCGCCGCCCGCCGCGAGGAAGGCGCGCGGCTCCATGCGCTGCTGGCAGCGCAGCGCGCCGAACTGGCGGCGCTGGTCAGGGCGGCTGCCGGCTCGGCGGCGGCCCAGCCCGCGGCGCTCCGCGCCCGCCTCCAGGCGCAGCTCGCGGAACTCGCCGATCTCGCGCCGGGGATGCAAGAAGACCGCGTCGCGCAGGAATTGGCGCTACTCGTCACGCGGGCCGATGTGCGCGAGGAATTGGACCGGCTCGGCGCCCATATCGCGCAGGCCGGCGAGATCCTCGAGCGCGACGATGCGATTGGCCGCCAGCTCGACTTCCTGTGCCAGGAATTGAACCGCGAAGCCAATACGCTGTGCTCGAAATCCGCCGATATCGAGCTGACCCGGATCGGCCTCGCGCTGAAGGCGGCGATCGAGCAGTTCCGCGAGCAGGTGCAGAACCTCGAATGAACGATCGGGCTTAATCCGTCGCGTCGCCGCGCCACGCGCGGTACGCGGCCCGCACGATCGCAGCGACCGTGTTCAGATCGTTGTACTTGGTGTTGATCACGACATCGAAATTCAACGGCTCGGTCGCGTCGACCCGATAGAGCGCCCGATAGCGCTTCTGCTCGCTCGTCGCCCGCCGCTCGATGCTGCGGCGCATCTCGTCGAGCGAACCGGCGTCCTCGCTCAACCGCCCCGTAGCGCGGACCTGGGCAAAGATTCGTTCGGCGGCGGTCGCCGGGTCGAGCAGCAGAAACACCCGAAACGCCTCTGGCATCCAATGCCACGCCATGCGGGAATCGATAACCAGCCGATCCTCTTCGACGTAGAGCTGCTGCAGCAGGTCATCGACCTTGAGATCGATATCGCGCTGCAGTTCGGCCGAGATGTTCATTGCCTCGATCGACTGGCCGCGTTCGGCCGCCAATTGGCGGAACAGATCGCCCGACGAGAAGTGACGGAACCCGAGCGCAGCGGCGAGCGCCTCGGCCGTCGACGACTTCCCGGCGCCCGGCGACCCGGCGATCGTGATGATCTCGCGCTTCATCGCGTGATCCTCAGGGGCCGATCGCGGCAAGTCAATCGGCTGCGGCCGCGCCTCTAGGGCGATCGCATTCGGGCCGCTTCCCCGTACCGTCGTTCCCGCGAACGCGGGAACCCAGGGGCCACAGCTCCCTCGCTTGCCCTGGACCCCTCCCCGGACTTGTTCCGGGGATTTCGCGGGGGCGACGATCGAAATCCATTTGACCTGGCCGCGCCGAATTCGTCGCGCGTCACGCCGCCGCTGCTTCCAGTGCCGCGGCGCGCGCGTCTTCGCGGATCATCGCGGCGCCCTTTTCGCCGATCATGATCGTCGGCGCGTTGGTGTTGCCGGTCGTCACCGCCGGCATGACCGAGGCGTCGATGACGCGCAGGCCCTCGATGCCGTGCACGCGCAGGCGCGGATCGACGACTGCCATCGCGTCCGTCCCCATCTTGCAGGTGCCGACGGGATGGAAGATGTTGGTGCCGGCGCGGCGCGCGAACTCGCCGAACGCCTCCTCCGAATCGACCGCCGGCCCCGGCACGGTCTCGCCGACGCTGTAGCGCGCCAGCGCCGGCTGCGCGAAAATCCGCCGCGTGTGCGCGATGCCGGCGATCAAGACGCGCAGGTCGCTCGGCGCCGACAGGTAGTTCGGCCGGATCGCCGGGTAGCGCAGCGGGTCGGGCGACTGCGCCATGATCGTGCCGCGACTTTCCGGCCGCACCGGGCAGACCGCGACGGTCATCCCCGGTTCGCGCTCCAGTTCGCGGAAGCGGTCCTGCGCATAGCTCGCCGGCGTGAACAGGAGCTGCAGATCGGGGCTGGCGAGGCCCTCGCGGCTCCGGCAGAACACCATCGCCGAGGTGACGCCGAAGGTCAGGGCGCCGTTGCCGAGCGTCGCCCAGCGCACGGCCTCGCCCAGGAGGCGCGCGCCGCGCGACAGCTGGTTGATCGTCACCGCACCGTGCACGCGATGGATGAGACGCACGGCGTAATGGTCGTTGAGGTTGGCGCCGACACCGGGCAGATCCGCGACGATTTCGACGCCGATGTCGCGCAGATGGTCGGCCGGGCCGATCCCGGAAATCTGCAACAGATGCGGCGAGTTGACGGCGCCGCCGCAGAGGATGACCTCGCGCGCCGCCATCGTCTGCCGGTCCTCGCCGCCGCGGCGCCAGGCGACGCCGGTGCAGCGAGTGCCGTCGAACAGGAGTTTGGTCGCGATCGCGCCGGTCTCGATGCGCAGATTGGCGCGATGGCGCGCCGCGGCGAGAAACGTGCGCGCGGTCGAGCCGCGCAGCCGGCCCTTCCGCGTCATCTGCGAATAGCCGACTCCCTCCTGCTGCCTGCCGTTGTAATCCGCCGTGAAGGCAAACCCGGCCTCCTGCGCCGCCGCGACAAAGGCGTGCGTCAAGGGCAGGATCGTGCGGTAATCCTCGACGATGAGCGGGCCGCCGCGGCTGCGGAATTCCGGGTCGCCGGTGCCGCGATAGGTCTCCGATTGCCTGAAAAACGGCAACACGTCGTCCCAGCTCCAGCCGCGGCAGCCCATCTGCGCCCAGTTGTCGTAATCGGCCGGGTTGCCGCGCACATAGAGCATGCCGTTGATCGAGCTGGTGCCGCCCAGCGTCTTGCCGCGCGGCCAATAGAGCGAACGGCCGGCGGTGCCGGGTTCGCCCTCGCTGTTGTAGTTCCAGTTGATCCGGGCGTGGTTGAGCAGATGGAGCACGCCGGCCGGGATGTGGATCATGGGGTCGCGGTCGGGCGGCCCCGCTTCGAGCAGCACGACCTTCGCCGCCGGGTCCTCCGACAGCCTTGCGGCAACGACGCAGCCGGCCGAGCCGGCCCCGATCACGACATAATCCGCATCCATGTTGTACGTCCCTTATCGATGTCGTCATTGCGAGCGCAGCGAAGCAATCCCGATCGCCGCGCACCGGCCTGACCGGATTGCCGCGTCGCTGCGCTCCTCGCAATGACGCAAAAAGCCTATCCCATCGCGGCCAATAGGCGGCGGATTGCCGCTTCCGGGTCGGCGGCGCGCATGATTTCGCCCATGACCGCGATGCCCTGCGCGCCGGCGGCGCGGCAGGCGGCGATGTTCGTGTCGTCGATGCCACCCAAGGCGACGATCGGCCCGGATGCGAGGCGCGCCGCCGTGGCCAGCGCCGCGAGTCCCAGCGCCGGGCCATAGCCGGGCTTGCTGGCGCTGAGGAAAACCGGGCTCAGCGTCGCATAATCTGCCCCGGCGCGACGTTGCGCCGCGGCGTCCTCCGGTGTATGCGCCGAGACGCCGATCAGCGCTCCCGGCCCGAGCCGGCGCCGCGCCGCCGCAGCATCGCCGCCGCCCGGCAGGTGCACGCCGCCGGCGCCCGCGGCGACGACCGCATCGATGTCCTCGTGCGCCATGACCGTCGCATCATAGCGGCGCCCGAGCGCCACCAGGTCACGCAGCAAAACGCAGCGCGCCGCGGCCGGCAAATCTTTCTCGCGCAGGCTGAACCAGCGGCAGCCGGCGCGGAACGCCGCTTCGGCAATCTCGACAATCGGCCGCCTCGCCTGGCCGCGATCCGAGATCACCAGCAGCGCCGGCTGCGGCAGCCTCATTGCGCGGGCTGCTGCTGCTCGCGGACCCGCCGCTCGCGCATCCTAAGCATGTAGCGCCGCGTCCAGCGGATCAGCGCGAGCAGCACGACAAACGCCATGATCGGCGACAGAACGACGACGCGGGCCGGCGGCAGCGTCAGCGCCAAGACGACCCGGACGAGTGCTTCGGCCAGATAGGCGACGCCCCACACCGTCGTGACGAACCGTTGCGCGGCGCGGAAGTGCGGATACTGCCAGAGGCCGTTCCACCACAGGAGCCGCGCCGGGTCGTCGCCGGCGACGAATTGCCGGGTGATGTAGAACATCAGCGGCCGCTCGGCCAACAACGAGAATAAACATATGCAGCCGAACGTGCCGGTCAGAAACGATTCCTTGATCAGCGCGATAAACACGCTGCCCGAAACCAGCGAGACGACGGTGCCGATCGCGAGAAACGTCAGCACGATGAGGCCGAGCGGTTCGAGCCGGCGCGAGCGGATCCAGATGCGGATGTTGTTGACCGCCGGCGACAGCGCGCCCGCCGCCAGCGCCCACAGCAGCGCCACGCCGACATTGGTCAGGACGGTGAAGACGACGATCGGCAGCGCCACGTCGAAGACGAGGGTGGGCAGCATCTGCCACAGGCTGAACCGCCCGGCGGGTTCCGGAATGGCCGCCGGCGGGCCGCCCGCCGGCGCTTCGTCGGCGGTCATCGGCCTCACGCGACCGCGGTCAATTCGCGCGCCGAGACCGCTTCCAATCGGCGCAGGCGGTCGAACAGCGCCTCGGGCGCGATCCGCGCGCGGCCGGCATCGAGGCAGGCGCGGAACTTGTCGAACAGTTCCACTTCGCCCAGCGGAAGCTCGGCATGGCCGCGGGCGCGGCGCACCTGCTCGCTCTCAAGCCGCTCGCCATTGGTCAATTCGACCCGCACCTGGTCCCACTTCGAGCCGCCGATCTGGCCCTCGTCGTAATCCTCGTTCGTTGTGATCGCGACCTTCGGCATGATCGCCTGCACCTCGGCCCGGCGCACGAAGTCGTCGGTGTATTCGCCGAGGCCGGCGCGCCGCGAGACGAGCGCCGCCGCCATCGCGAACTCCATGCTGAATTTCGCTTCAAGCCCGGTCTGCGGCCGGTGGTTGCGCAGGATGACCGCGTGCGTCTTGCTGATCTCGACCGTGATCTTCGCGATCTCGGCCGGCTGCAGCGGCCGCTTGGCCAACAGGTCGAGCATCGCGTCGAGCGCGCGGTGGGTGCAGTAGCAGGCCGGGTATTTTTTGATGCTGAGCCCCTGCCGCACGATTTGCCATTCGCGGCCGAGGCCCGATGCCGGCGTCTCGCGGTCGGCCTGGCCGCCGGGCGAGACCGCCGACAGAAACCCTTGCGGGTGTTCGAGCGCGTCGGGCGAGGCGGTAAAGCCGAGTTCCGCGAGCCGCGCCGAGACAACACCGGCATGGGCCGCGCGGCCGGCATGGAACGGCTTTGTCATCGTGCCGAAATTGGCCATGATGCCGCCGGCCTGCGAGGCTGCCAGCGCCAGCGCCATCGTCGCCTGCTCGGGCGACAGCCGGCGCAGCCGGGCGACCGCGGCGGCGGCGCCGATCGCGCCGAAAATGCCGGTCGGGTGCCAGCCCTTGATGTGGTGGTGGCCGGGGTCGCGCTCGGCGAGTTCGGCCCAGGTCTCGTAACCGGCGACATAGGCCGCCAGCATCTCGCGACCGCCGAGGCCGCCAGAAGGACCAAGCGTCTCCGCCTCGGCGATGATCGCCGGCACCAGCACCGTCGAGACATGGCCGCGGCAGCCGACATCGTCGTAGTCGAGCGCATGGCCGGCGGTGCCGTTGATCCACGCCGCCTCGGGCGCCGGCGCGCCCTCGCCCGAGAAATAGAGGCTCGCCGGGCCTTGCGCCGGCGCGAGGCCGCGGCGCAGGATTTGCGGCGCCGGGTCGTGGGCGCCGGCGATCATCGTCGCGATCGTGTCGATAAAGCCGGTGCGGGCGACGGCGACCGCCTCGGGCGGCACATTCTCGAAGCGGAAGCCGGCGACAAACCGGCCGATTTCCTGGGTCAGCGGCATCGGGCATCTCCTCGCAAGAGGGCGCCACTATAGCGCCGTTTGCCCGGCGCGTCGCGCCGCTGCGGCAGGCGCTAGATCGGCCCGGAAGCGGCGCGGGCGAGCGCGCAGAACGCCGCGACCGGAAGTTCCTCGGCGCGGGCGGTGGGCTCCACGCCGGCCGCGGCGAGGAGCGGCGCCGTCGCCAGGCCCAGCGTCTTGAGGCTCGTGCGCAGCATCTTGCGGCGCTGCCCGAAGGCGGCCGCGGTGACCCGTTCGAGCACCGCCTTCGGCGCCGGCGCCAGCGGCTCAAGGCGCGGCCGCAGCAGCACGACGCTCGACGTCACGTTAGGCCGCGGCACAAAGGCCGACGCCGGCACATCGAACAGCATCCTGACCTCGCACAGCCACTGCACGATCACCGACAGCCGGCCGTAGGCAGATTCGCGCGGCGCCGCGACCAGCCGCAGCGCGACCTCGCGCTGGAACATCAGCACAAGACGCTCGTACTCGGTGACGCGGTCGAGCCAGCGCAGCAGCAGCGCGGTCGCGATGTTGTAGGGCAGGTTGGCGACGATGATGCGCGGCGGCGCGGCCAGCGCCGCGGGATCGAGCGCCAGCGCGTCGCCGGCAACGACGGCGAGCCGTTCGGGGTACTGCGCCGCCAGCTCCGCGAGCGCGGCGAGCGCCCGCGTGTCGCGCTCGATCGCGACGACCCGGCGCGCCCCTTCGGCCAGCAGCGCCCGCGTCAGCCCGCCCGGACCGGCGCCCACCTCGATCGCGTCATGGCCGGCGAGCGGGCCGGCGGCGCGCGCGATGCGCCGCACGAGGTTCGGGTCGAGGATGAAATTCTGTCCGAGGCTCTTCTTCGCCGCGATGCCGTGCCGCGCGATGACCTCGCGCAGCGGCGGCAGCTCCGGCGCCGCGGCGCTCACACCAGCGACCAATCGATGTCGGCGGCCGAGTCGGCGAGCAGCACCGGGCCGCACACCGCCGCGACATAGCCGTGCGGCACGCCCGAGCGCTCGACCCGGTAGCGCCGCGCGAGGCCGGGTTCCAGAGCCGCGAGACGGCGCCGGATCAGCGCCGCGACGGCGCGCGAGAATTCGCCGGTCTGCCGCTCGAGATAAACGACGCGCAGCGCGCCCTGGCGTGCCGGCTCGGCGGCGAGGCGCTGGGCAAGCCAGCGATCGACGATGTCGAGGCCGCCGAGCGGGTCGCCCTGCGCCGGGTCGCGGCCATAAAGCCCGTCGAAGATGTGCAGTTCGTCGGGCGGGCGGCGCGCGCCGGCGACGGCGTCGATGGCCGGCATGCCGCCGCCCGAATGCGCCGTCACGATGAGCCGATCGACCGCCAGCGTGCGACCGTCGGCAAAGCGCGCGACGGCATAATTGACGAGGCGGTCGAGGCCGCCGTCGCGCAAGGCCGGAAAATCGTACCAGGTCGAGCGAATCCAATTGCCGCGCGGCATCAGGGCCATGGTCGGCCGGGCGCGGCCGGCGAGGTCGAGGCCGGCGCGCGGCACCTTTTCGGCCAGCATCATCGCGCCGCGCTGCTGCGAAAACCCGTGCAGATGCACGACGACATCGAGGGAAGCGGCCGGCGCCGCCGCGTTCCAGCACAGATACAGGTCGGGCTGCGTGCCGGCATGGCCGCGCAATAGCGGCGTGTCGGAAAGATACGCCTCGCCCGCTTCCACGTCCCCTCACCCCAGCCCTCTCCCCGCGCCGCAGGGCGAGGGAGAGAAGCGCCGCGCAATCACGTCCGACGATTGACCTCGGCAGCACCGCACGGTTCCCTCTCCCCGCCTGCGGGGAGAGGGACAGGGTGAGGGGCTGGTCGCAGTCATGCCGGGGCGAACAGGGTCTCCCGCGCGGCCGCTTCCGGTCGCGGCGCGAGATCGGGCGCGCCGCCGCCGGCAAAGGCCGGGTCGCGCTGCAGGATCGGCAGCACCCGGTCGGCAAAGAGGCGCATGTTGATCTCGGCCTCCTCATGCGGCATCGCGCCGAACGAGAATTCGGTCACGAGGTGGTCGAAGCCCGTCAGGCGCTGCAACTCACCGATCTGTTCGAGGCAATCCGCGGGCGTCCCGACGATCTGGATTTTGACGTAGAAATCCGTCGCCTTCTGCTTCTGCTCGGCACTTTCCCCGATCTTGGCGTAGGTCTTGGCCATCTTGCCGTAGCTCTCATAGCCTTTGACCGTCGAAAGATGGCCGTCGGAGAAATGGTAGTGGTCGTCGATCGACTGCCATTTCTCGCCGAGGTAGCGGACCGCGCGGTCCTGCGCCTCGCCGCGGCTGTCGGCGCAGCACACATTGGTCAGGATGATCGGCGGCCGCGGCCGGTGGCCGGCGGCGGTCGCGATCTCGCGGTATTGCAGGATCGACTCGGCCGCCTTCGGCCATTCGTTCTGCATGACCATCAACACGCCAAAGCCGAGCCGAGCCATGATCTCGGCCGAGTCGGGACTGACCGCCGACGCATAGAAACGCCGTTCGGGATGCGAGACCGGGCGCGGCCGGATCGCGGTGCGCGGGATGTGAAAGAAGTCGCCGTCATATTCGAAGCTGTCATTGCCGAGCGCGAGGACGATGATCTTCGCCGCTTCGACAAAGCGCGCCCGTGCCTCGCCCATCGGCACGCGGAAGCCTACGTACTCGACGCTGGCGGCGCCGCGCCCAAAGCCGAAGAGACACCGTCCGCCGCACAGGATGTCGAGGAGCGCGATCTGTTCGGCGACCCGCACCGGATCGTGCCACGGCAGCACAATGACCGCGGTGCCGAGATGGAGGCGGCGGGTGCGCCCGGCGAAATAGGCGAGCAATTGCGTCGGCGCCGGCGACATCGCATAGCCGGTGAAATGGTGCTCCAGCGCAAACAGCGAATCGAAGCCGAGCGGCTCGGCGAGGTCGCCCAAGGCCAGGTGCTCGCCGACGACCGAGGCG
>DATJUL010000266.1:0-4999 GCA_035502295.1 Allostellaceae bacterium
CGCCACACCTGCGATTCGATCGGCCGGCGCGCCAGCGCATAATACGGGTTGAAGCGATCGTAGCCGAGTTCGCTGTCGGGAATGCCGGTCAAGACGCCGAATTCGGCCCGCATCGTGTTGGCGCCCCAGGCCGGGACAAGAAATCGTCCGTGCATCGCCGAGGCGCGGACGCAGGCGTCGAAGCCGGGGAGCAGCGCCGCCGGCACGCGCGGACCCAAGCGGCGCGCGTCGAAGAACGACTCGCATTGCACGATGATGATAGCCGGCCGGCCGTCGCCCGGGTTCCGCACGATCGGCGGCGCGGCAAGGACACGCCAGCGGGCGCCGCGTTCGGCGCGGGCAATGACGGTATGGGCAAGCAGCATCGCAAACGGGCCGAGCCTCGCCGCGTCGTCGAACGGCTCGCCGCTCGGCCCGAGGCGGCGCAGCATCGCGGCGGCCGCCGCCAGCCCCGGCTCGTCCGCCGCACGCCGACCCGCGATCGCGATCAGCGCCGCCACTGCCGCCGCCGCGAGCGGATGCGGCACGAGCGCCGCCGGTTCGAGGATCAGCAGCGCGAGACCGAACGCCGTCGCCGTCGCCGCGCCGCCGATCACCAGCCCCGACCCGGCAAACGGCAGGTAGAGATGCGGGTGGGTGAACACCTGCGGCAGTTCGACCGCTTCGGAAAACACGACCGGTTCGCGCAATGTCTGTCGCATCGTATGGTCGATCAGCGCCAACGCGGCGCCGAGCGCCAGCACGACGACACCGGCAAAGATCGGCTTCCCGGTCGCCAGCAGCAACAACCCGGCGCTGAGCGCCAGCGGCGCCGCGTCGACCAGCAGCACCCAGGGCGAACCGCGGCGCGCGCCGGCGATGTGCCGCGGTACGAGCCATCCCGCCAGCGCCAACGCGGCGCCGGTCGCAACATGCAGGACGCCGAGCGTTCCCGTCATGTCAGGCCGAGCGGATCTGAAAACGAAAGCCGCGCATGATCGCGTCGCCGACGATTGCCGGCGCCAGATCGCAGAACCGCATCCCCAGCACCAGCGGCCACGGAAAGTCGATCCGCGCGCGGCCGCGGTCGATGCCGCGCTTGATATGTCGCGCGGCGCGCTCGCCGTCCCACAGAAACGGGGTCGGTCCGTCCCAGCGATCGGTCATCGGGGAGGCGAAAAATCCTGGGCAGACGACCGTCACGCCGACGCCGTGGCGCCCGAGCCGCGGCCGCAGCGCCTCGGCATAGGCGCGCAGTCCCGCCTTGCTCGCGCAATAGCCGGGGTTGTCCGGCATGCCGCGATAGGCCGCGATCGAGGCGATCGCGACGATGCGGCCGCGGCCGCGCCGGCACATCGGCGCTGCCAGCGGCGCGATCGTCTGCACCGCGCCGGCAAGGTTGACGGCGATCTGGCGCAGCGTCGTTTCTGCCGGCTCGGCGCAGCTGTCGTCGTTCGACCCGAGCTCGATGCCGGCATTGGCGATCAAGAGCTCGACCGGGGAGACGCGGTCGAATTCCAGAAGCCAAGCGGCGAGCGCGGCTCCATCGGTGACATCGAGCGCGCCGACCGCGACATCGGCGCCGGCGCCGCGGCAGCGCGCGGCGGTCGCGGCGAGCCGCTCCTCGTTGCGGCCGATCAACCCGAGCGCTGTATCGGGTGCGGCATAGGCGCCGGCAAGCCGCGCGCCGAGCCCGCTCGACGCGCCCGTCACGACGACGCATCGATAAGGCGCCGGCATGTTACGGACGCGGCTGCGCGCGCAGTCGGCGGACCGGCAGCGTCGCGGGCGCCGGCAAGGCCGCGACGGCGGCGCGCAGGCGCCGCAGCGCAACTCCCTGCAGCCGGCGCGCCGCAATCAACAGGCCGGGGCGCCACAACTCGGGCCGGTCGAGCCGCTCGATGATGATCTCCGGGCCGCACGGCAGCCGGGTCAACGGATCGAGATAGCGCGGATAGAGGACGAGCGCGCCGGCAACGAGTTCGGCGAGGCTGAGGTGCCGACCGCGGTCAAACGGCGGGCGGTCTTCGGTCAGCCCCCATCCGGCGTAGAACGGCCGCCCGTAGACGACGACGCGGCGGCGCCGCAGCAGCGCCTCGAACCCGGCGAGCGAGGTCATCGTGTGCACCTCGTCGACCTGTGCGAGCAGCGCCGCAAGCGAGCCCTTCTCGACGATGACATCGGCGAACCCCAGCGCCCGGCTTTCGCTCACTGCCCCTTTTCGGTGGCCGGCCAGCACGTCGGGATGCGGCTTATAAAGGATGAACGCGTCCGGATCGGTACGGCGGACTTCGGTCAGCAGAGCGAGGTTCGTGCGCACCGCGCCGGCGCCGTCGATGATCGACAGGTCGTCCTCGACCTGCCCCGGCACGAGGATGCGTCGCCGGCCGGCCGGCACGGTCGGCATGGCCGCGCGCCCGGCGAGATTATATTTGGTGATGCCGCGGGCGACGAGCTGCGCCGCCAGCCGCTCGGCCCGCGCGACGAGCGATGGGGCGAACTCGGTCTCGCGCAGGATGCGGCCGAGGTCATTGTCGCTGCGCGGGTCGTAATACATGCCGCCGCGATCGAAGACGAGCGAGGCCGGCGGCATAAAATCCGAGCCCAGCCCCTTCGAGCGGACGAACCCGTCCTCGACGCGGATGAGCCGCACACCGCGGCGGGCGGCTTCCTCGGCAAGGCCGGCGGGCAGGCGCGAGGCCCAGCCGGCGATCGCGCCGCCGGTTTCTGCTGCATCGGCGAGCGCGGCGGCGGCCGAGCGGCAAAACCGCGGGACGCCGGCCGACGAGCGGACGAAGCCGGCGACCCGCCGGCGCTTCCACAACGACATGCCGACGCAGGCGGCAATGCCGCGGTTTGCCTCCTCCAGCCGCCGCCAATCGGCAAGGATGTCCAGCACCGCCTCGAAGTGCGCCGGCGCGTCGCGGAACGGGTCGCGGCAGCGCGTCGCGATCAGGCACGCGCCGGCAAAAATCTCGTCAACCGAGCGCCGGAACGGGCGCCGCGGCACTGTGCAGGCATCGTCCGTGACGCCCCAGCCAGTGTAGAAGGCAGGCGCCGACGCGCTGACCGGCACCCCGGCGAGCAACGCAAGGAAGCCGAGTTCGCCGCCGGCGCTGCAGACGCGGCCGGCTCGCGCGATCACGCGCCACGGATCGCACGGCCGGTCGGTCATTGCGGCGGGGACGCGGTCGCCCGCCGTCGGCGCGCAGCTCGCAACCGGGGGTTCGCCGAGATCAGCGACGGCATAACCGTCGCCCGGCGGCAGCACGCCGCCATCCTGCCACCAGCCGCCGCCGATGCGGGCTGCGACGAGCGCCCGCCGCGTCGCCGCTGCCCGCGCCAGCAAGTCGGGGCTCTCCCAGCCGCGTTGCGCCAGCACGGCGTCCGGCGATGTCGAACCGTCGCATGCCACGGCGCTCAACAGCGGCGGCGGTTGGCGGCCGCGCCGCGGCGCGCGCAGGATCCCCTCCGAGAACCGCACCGTGGCGCCGCCGGGCAGTTCCGGGAACAGCATGGCCCGCGCGGTGCCGGATGCCGGGCGCATGGTCGCCAGGCGCGGCGCAGCAATCAGGCCGCGCGGCGCCACAGCGCCGCGCCGGCGTGGGTCGTCAGGATGCGTTCGGTGCCGCGCTGCATGGATGCTCCCCCTCGCCTCGGGTGCACCCTAGCGTGGATCGGACGCGTTGTCTTCGCCGGGAACGGCGAATGCTATGCCAAGCGCCCCGGCGGCGTTGGCCAACCGGCGATCAAGAGTGACGAGGATTGCGTCGAAACGGTGGGAAACGGCGAGATGCAGCGCGTCGGGCGCGCGCAGCGCCAGGTCGAACCGCCGGACAAACGCGTAGGCGTGCCTCATATCCGCATTCCGGACCTCCGCCGCGATACTCGTTGCGGCCCGCCAGGCGTCGAAATCAACGAGACGGTTGAACGCCTCCGGCTCGGCGAGCGCGCCCATCCGCACGAGGCGCGACAAAGCCGATGCGACTTCACTGGCAGCAAAATCGCTGATCAGGCGCTGTTCATTTCCTAGGGCACCGAGGTATCTCTGAACGACACCTGTTGCTTCCTGATGTATCAGCGTGGGAATCAGCACGCTGGCATCGAAATAGACGCTCACCCCGCATCCGACTCATAGATAAGGTTGAGAAGTTCGACCGAGCTTATGGTGACGCGTGGGCGCGACCGGGTGCGCTCGAACAGCCATTCGTCGCTGCCGACCGGCGACACCGGACGCTGGGCTGCGGGTCTGAGTTCGACGACCGGTTTACCGCGACGGGTGATGACGACCTCCTCGCCGGCGAGCGCCCGATCGATCAGTTTTGGCAGCGCGTTTTTGGCTGCGGCTACACTGTATTGGCTCATCGCAGTCTCCAATGGATAGCCATCATGATAGCCATCGAGGTCGGTCGATGCAAGGCTGGGCAGCCGTCCCCACGGCGCGCTATCGTTGAATGAGGCAGCCCAGGAAACCCGCCATGCGCCTGTTGATCGCGATGATGAAGCACGAGACCAACACGTTCTCGCCGGTGCCGACGCCGCTCGCGCGGTTTGGGCACGGGCCGGGTCCGCTGTACGGCGAGGCGGCGATCGAGGCCTATCGCGGCACCGGATCGGGGCTCGGCGCCTATCTCGATCTCGCGGCGCGCGAAGGCGCCGAGGTCGTGCTGCCGGTCGCGGCCGCGGCGCCGCCGTCGCGTCCGGTAGAAGACGCCGCCTACGAGCACATCGCCGGCACGATCTGCGAGACGGTGACCCAAGGGCGCAAGACCGGCGGCTTCGACGGCATCCTGCTCGACCTGCACGGCGCGATGGTCACCGAGAGCCTGGCAGACGGCGAGGGCGAACTGCTGCGCCGGATCCGCGCGATCGACGGCAAAACGCCGATCGCGGTCGCTTATGACATGCACGCCAACCTCTACGACGCGATGATTGCGAACGCGACGGTCGTCGCCGGCTACCGCACCTACCCGCACATCGATACCTACGACACCGCGAAACGCGCCGGCGAAATCCTGCT
>DATJUL010000267.1:0-11529 GCA_035502295.1 Allostellaceae bacterium
GCTCGTGCTGCGCCATCGCGAACCGACCGAAATCGTCAACGCGCCGTATTTCGCCGAGGAGGTGCGCCGCGCGCTGGTCGCGCGCTATGGCGAGAAAGAGCTGTACGAGGGCGGCCTGACGGTGCGCACGAGCCTCGACCCGGCGATGCAGCGGGCAGCCGACAAGGTGTTGCGCGACGGCCTCATTCGCTATGACCGCGGCCACGGCGGCTGGCGCGGCGCGGTGGGCCACATCGATCCGGGCCCCGGCTGGCCGCGGCGCCTGGCGGAACAGAAACTGCCCGCCGGCGCCGAAGCGGTCGGATGGCGGCTGGCCGTTGTGCTGCGCGACGAAGCGGACGGCGCCGCGATCGGCCTCCACAGCCGCGGCAAGGGCTGGATCCCGTTTTCCGCGCTGCGCTGGGCCCGGAAGCGGCGGCCCGACGGCACGCTCGGCCCCTATCCGCGCCGGCCGGCCGATGTCGTCAGGCCCGGCGATCTGGTGCTCGTCGCGCCGCTCGCCGATCCGGGGAAACCCGCCCCCCATCGCCTTCATCACGCGTCCGAGACGCCGGCGCATCTCTACAATCTGTGCCAGATTCCCGAGATCTCCGGCGCGCTCGTCGCGATCGACCCGCATACCGGGCGGGTCCTGGCGCTGACCGGCGGCTTCAGCTTCGCGATGAGCCAGTTCGACCGCGCGACACAGGCCGAGCGCCAGGAAGGCTCGGCGATCAAGCCGTTCGTCTACCTGACCGCGCTCGAACGCGGCTTCACCCCATCGACGCTGATCCTCGACGCGCCAATCGCGCTGCCCCAGGGGCCGGGACTGCCGCCGTGGGAGCCGCATAATTACGAGGACCGGTTCGGCGGGCCGACGACGATGCTGGTCGGCCTCGAACACTCGATCAATGTCATGGCGGCGCGCACCGTCGCGATCATCGGCCTCGACGCGCTCGCCAAGACGGTCGAAGGCTTCGGCATCATGGACAAAATGCCGCACGACTATTCGATGTCGCTGGGCGCCGGGCTGACGACGCCGCTGCGGCTGACCGCGGCCTACGCCATGCTGGTCAACGGCGGCAAGCGCATCGCGCCGACCCTGATCGACCGGGTGCAGGACCGCAACGGCATCACGATCTACCGCGCCGACAAGCGCCCCTGCCCGGCCTGCAACCATGTCGAATGGCACAACCAGCCGGTGCCGGTCATCCCCGACACGCGGCCGCAGATCGCCGATCCCGCCGCGGCGTTCCAGGTCGTGCAGATGATGGAAGGGGTCGTGGCGCGCGGCACCGGCCGCGCGGTGGCGGCGGTCGGCCGGCCGATCGCCGGCAAGACCGGCACGAGCAGCGACTGGACCGACGCGTGGTTCGAGGGCTTCACCCCCGACCTCGCCGCCGGCGTCTTTGTCGGTTACGACCAGCCGGCTTCGCTCGGCACCGGCGAGCAGGCTTCCGTCGTCGCCGCGCCGATCTTCCGCGATTTTATCATCGATGCGCTGAAAAACCAGCCGCCGACCGAGTTCCGCATCCCCCCCGGCGTGCAGCTTTACCGCGTCAACCCGACGACCGGACTGCCGCCCGACCCCGGCGAGAAGGCGATCTGGCTCGCCTTCAAGGACGGCACCAACCCGATGACCAACCGCGATCTCGGGCTGCAACCGGTGCCGAGCGCGCTCGCCGCCGCGCCGAACCCGGCGCCGCCCGCTGGCGGCATCGCGACCATGCCGCTGCCGGCCGCGCTGCCGCTGCCGCCGAGCCAGGCGCCGGCCGCCGGCACCGGCGGCCTCTATTAGGTCGGCATCGCCGCGGCGCCGATGACCTCGCGCAACGCCTCGTTCGCCGGCGCGCTCAGAATCCAATTGCGCTCGGTCGGCGCCATTATGATGCGCGAGTTCATCGCCCGCTGGGGCCGCGGCAATCTCGGCTTTGCCTGGCTCTACGGCGAATCGCTGGTGTTCTCGTTCCCGGTGCTGCTGGTCTGGCATTTCGTGCGGCCGCATTTTGAGGGCGGCGTTCCGATGCTGCCGTTTTTGTGGACCGGCTATATGCCGATCCTGATGTTTCGCCATGTGGTCGGCATCAACCTGAAGCCGGTGTTCAGCAATCGCGGCCTCTTGTATCACCGGCGGATCACGCCGCTCGACATCTTCCTTGGCCGCAGCCTGTTGGAGATGTTCGGCAATTTCACTGCCGTGCCATTCTCCTGGTGGGTGTGGCACGTGCTCGGGTTCATGGATTGGCCGGAGAACTTTCGGCTGATGCTGCTGGGCTGGGGTTTCATGTGCTGGTGGATTTTGGCGTTCGCGCTGATCACCGCGGCATTGAGCGAGCGCTCGGAACTGATCGGCCACATCTGGTCGCCGATCACCTATCTTTACATCTTTTGGAGCGGCTTCTTTTTTCTGGCCGAATGGATGCCGTACAAGCTGCGCGTCCTCGCGGTCACGATCGATCCGCCGCTTGATTCCTACGAGATTATCCGCGACGGATATTTCGGCAGCCAGATCCACGCGTATTACAGCATGCCGCACCTGACATACATGCTGACCGGGCTGACGGTGCTTGGCTTGTGGCTGTTCAAGGACGTGCGGCGTTACATCGTTTACGAGTGATTGCCGCGCTGCGGCGATCAGGCCGGCTGGAAGCAGGCGGCGCAGGTGCCCTCGATCTCGACGACGGTCGTGCGCGGGTGAAAGCCTTTGCGCTCGGCGGCGTGTTCGAGCGCGCTGGCGGCGGCTTGGTCCTCGATCTCGGTGACCGCGCCGCATTGCCGGCAGATCAGGAACTGCGCCGGATGCTCGTGGCCGCTCTCGATGCATGGAACAAACGCGTTGAGCCGCTCGAGCTTGTGGATCAGCCGCTGCGCCAACAGGAAATCGAGCGCACGGTAGATCGTCGGCGGTGCCGCGCCCTTGCGCGCCGCCCGCAGGCGGTCGAGCAGCTGATAGGCGGTCAGCGCCCCGTCGGCCTCGAGGATCAGGGCCAGCACATGGCGGCGCAACGGCGTCAACTGCGCGCCGCTTGCGGCGCACGCGGCGGCGGCCATGTCGAGCTGCGCATCGACCGCGCGGTGCTGCTTCGCGTTCATGCCGAACCCCGAGCCGCCCCTCCACCGGCTATCCTACAACCATTGGGCAGCCGCCGCCACGCATGCGGGCGAAATTCAGCGCCGCGCCGCGAGCATGTAGTTGACCGACAGATCGTCGCGTTCGCACCAGCGTCCGCTGCGCCAGTCATAACCAAGGCCGGCCAGGCGAATCGTCCGCAGCCCGGCGCGGCGCAAGCCGAGCACGAATTCTGCCGGGCGCACAAATTGCCGCCAATCATGCGTGCCGGGCGGCAGCCAGCCGAGCACGTACTCGGCCCCGACGATGGCCAGCGCAAACGAGCGCGCGGTGCGGTTGAGCGTCGCGCCGACGAACGCGCCGCCGGGTTTGACGAGCGCTCCAAGCCCCGCGAAGAACGCCGCGCGATCGGCGACGTGCTCGACGATTTCCAGCGCCAGCACGACATCGAACCGCTCCTCGGCACCGGCCAGGGCTGCGATGTCGCCCGCGCGGTAATCGATCGCGAGACCGCTCGCCGCGGCATGCTCGCGCGCCACCGCGATCGCGCCGGGATCGGCATCGATGCCGGCAACCGCGAAACCGAGCCGGGTCATCGGCTCGGCGACGAGGCCGCCGCCGCAGCCGATATCCGCGAGGCTGAGGCCGGCGAACGGCGCCAGCGAGGTCGCGTCGCGGCGAAAATGCGCGATTAGCTCGCGACGGATGAAATCGAGGCGCGCGGTGTTTATCTGATGGAGCGGGCGAAAGCTGCCGCGCGGATCCCACCACCCCGCGCTGTGCCGGGCGAACCGATCGATGTCCCGCGGGTCCACGGTGCCGCCGAAGTCGCTCATGCCGGCCCGGTTGTACGCGATCGGCCGGTTCGGTGGAACGGCGTTTGCCGAATCGGCGAATGATGGATTACGAGCAGGAAATGGCGCGCATCGTCCAGAAATTCGGCGGTACCTCGGTCGGCGACCTCGACCGCATCGGAAATGCGGCGGCGCGGGTCAAGCGCGAGGTCGAGGCCGGCAACGAGGTCGCCGTCGTCGTCTCGGCGATGGCCGGCGCGACCAACCAGCTCGTCGATTGGACGCGCCGGATCAACCCGCTGCATGACGCCCGCGAATACGATGTCGTCGTCTCCTCGGGCGAGCAGGTAACGGCGGGGCTGATGGCGCTCGCGTTGCAGGCGCTCGGCGTCGACGCGCGTTCCTGGCTCGGCTGGCAAATCCCGATCCGCACCGATGAAGTGCACGGCAAGGCGCGTATCGACTCGATCGAAACCGCCGAGCTGGAGCGTCGACTCGGCGCCGGCCAGGTCGGCGTCGTAGCCGGGTTTCAGGGGCTGGGGCCGCGGGGCCGCATCACGACCTTGGGTCGCGGCGGCTCGGATACCTCGGCGGTCGCGCTGGCCGCGGCGCTGAAAGCCGACCGCTGCGATATCTTCACCGATGTCGACGGGGTCTACACGAGCGACCCGCGCATCGTTGCCAAGGCGCAGAAGCTGAGTAGAATCACCTATGAGGAGATGCTCGAGATGGCGTCGCAGGGCGCGCGGGTGCTGCAGACGCGCTCGGTCGAGATGGCGATGAACCATCGGGTGCGCCTCCAGGTCCTGTCGAGCTTTTCCGACGCGCCGGGAACGCTCGTCGTCGATGAGGATGAAATCGTGGAACAGCGGGTCGTCAGCGGCATCGCCTACAGCCGCGACGAAGCAAAGATCACCGTCCAGCGCGTCGCCGACCGGCCCGGCGTCGCGGCGGCGCTGTTCGGCCCCTTGGCCGACCATGCGATCAATGTCGATATGATCGTGCAGAACGTCTCGGAGGACGGCAAGACCACCGATCTTACCTTCACGGTCGCGCGCAGCGATCTCGACCGCGCCGTCGCGGTGCTCGACGGGTGCCGCACAACGCTCGGCTATTACGGGCTGAAGCCCGATCCCAACGTCGTCAAAATCTCGGTCATCGGCGTCGGCATGCGCAGCCATGCCGGCGTCGCCAAGCAGATGTTCCAGACGCTGGCCGACAAGGGCATCAACATCCAGGTCATTTCAACCTCGGAGATCAAGGTCAGCGTGCTGATCGCCGCCGAATACACCGAACTCGCCCTGCGCGCGCTCCATACCGCCTACGGGCTCGACACCCCGGGATGAACGCGCCCGCGCCCGCGGCCGCGCGCTTCGCGGCTGTGCCGCCCGGCGGCAGTCGGGGGCGCACCCAACTCGACCGGCTGTGGGCGCGCGGCCGCAGCTTTCTTGGCACCGATCTTGCGATCATGGGCGGGGCGATGACCTGGGTGTCGGAGCGCCGCCTGGTCGCGGCGATCTCGAACGCCGGCGGGTTCGGCGTCATCGCGTCGGGATCGATGTCGCCGGACCTGCTCGCCGAGGAGATCGCCGCCACGTTCGCGCTGACCGACAAGCCGTTCGGCGTCAATCTGATCACGCTGCACCCGGAGCTCGACGCGCTGATCGACGTGTGCGTCGTGCGGCGTGTCGGTCATGTCGTGCTCGCCGGCGGCATTCCGGGGGCAGCGGCGATCCAGCGCATCCGCGACGGCGGGGCGCGGGTCATCTGCTTCGCCCCGGCGCTGGCGGTGGCGAAAAAGCTGGTGCGTCTCGGCGCCGATGCGATCGTCATCGAGGGCAGCGAGGCGGGCGGCCACATCGGCCCGGTCTCGACCGCGGTGCTGGCGCAGGAGGTATTGCCGCATCTCGACGAGGTGCCGGTGTTTGTCGCCGGCGGGATCGGGCGCGGCGAGGCGATCGTGTCGTATCTCGACATGGGTGCGGCCGGCGTGCAGCTCGGCACGAGGTTTGTCTGCGCCCGCGAATCGATCGCCCATCCGCGCTTCAAGGAGGCCTTTATCCGCGCCGCAGCACGCGATGCGGTGCCGTCGGTCCAGCTTGACCCGCGGTTTCCGGTGATCCCGGTGCGGGCGTTGGCAAACCCGGCGACCGCGCGGTTCCGCGACGTGCAGCGCGCGGTCATCGCCCGCTTCCATCGCGGCGAGCTGTCGCTGAAGGAGGCGCAGCTCGAAATCGAACATTTCTGGGCCGGCGCCCTGCGCCGCGCGGTCATCGACGGCGATATCGAGACGGGATCGCTGATGGCCGGGCAGAGCGTCGGCCTGGTGACCCGCGAACAGAGTACGGCCGACATCCTCGGCGAACTCGTCGATCAGGCGCTCCCGGTCATCACTGCCCGCGCCGGCCGGGCAACGCCGGTCGCTGCCGACGCCGCGGGTCTCGGCGGATGAGCGACGTCATCGGCGATCTGCCGGCCGAAGCAGCGGCGAACCCGCCCCGCCCAGCCGGGCTCGACGCGCTCGACCAGGCGGGCGCGACCCGTCGGTTGCTGCGCCGGCTGCGCGCGATCATGGCCGGCGTCGGCAGCGCGCAGCAGCGGCTCAACGAGATCGTCCGCGTCGTCGCCAGCGAGATGGTCGCGGAGGTCTGTTCGGCCTACGTGATGCGGGCCGGCGAAGTGCTGGAGCTGTTTGCGACCGAGGGCCTGCGCCGGGAGGCGGTGCATCGCACCCGGCTCAGGGTCGGCGAGGGGCTGGTGGGGATCATCGCCGCTACCGCCCGCCCGCTGGCACTGGCCGACGCGCAGGCGCATCCGGATTTCGCCTACCGGCCCGAAACGGGGGAAGAAATCTATCACTCGCTGATGGGAGCGCCGGTGCTGCGCGGCGGCCGTGTGCGCGGCGTGCTCGTCGTGCAGAACCGCACGCTGCGGCATTACAGCGAGGACGAGATCGAGCTGCTGCAGACGATTGCAATGATCGTCGCCGAACTGATCGCCGGCGGTGCCCTCGTCAACCCGCTCGAAATGGCGGAAAGCCGCGCCGGCGGCGCGCTGCCGATGCGGCTGAACGGCATCCGGCTCAATGCCGGCCTGGCGATCGCGCCGGCCGTGCTGCACGACAGGCGGGTCGTGATCCGCCAGCTTGTCGCCGAGGATGTCGAGGCCGAGCAGCGCCGGCTGCGCGAGGCGGTCGCCGCGATGCAGCGCGAGCTCGACCGGCTCATCGATGCGACGAGCGGTCTCGGCCCCGGCGAGCATCGCGACATCATCGAGGCCTACCGCATGTTCGCCGCCGACCGCGGCTGGCTCGGGCGGATCGGCGAGGCGGTGCGCAGCGGCCTGACCGCGGAGGCCGCGGTGCAGAAGGTGCAGGACGAGACCCGCAGCCGCATGATGCAGGTCACCGATCCGTATCTGCGCGAGCGGCTCTACGATCTTGAGGATCTCGCCAACCGGCTGCAGCAGACGCTCGCCGGCGAACCGCGGGGCGCGGCGGCGGCCGAATTGCCGGCCGAGTTCATCCTCGTCGCGCATGCGATGGGGCCGGCGGAGCTGCTCGATTATGCCCAGCGCCGGGTCACCGGGCTGGTGCTGGAAGAAGGCTCGCCGACCGCGCATGTCGCGATTGTCGCGCGCGCCTTCGATATCCCGGTCGTCGGGCGGGTTGCGGAGGCGACGCGGCTGATCGAGGCGGGCGACATCGTCGTTGTCGATGGCGACCACGGCACCGTGCTGACGCGGCCGCGCGCCGATATCCAGCAATCGGTTGCCGATGCCGTCGCGGCCCGCCGCGGCCGCCGCGCCTATTATGAAACGCTGCGCGACGTGCCCGCCGTGACCCGCGACGGCATTGCGGTGAAGCTGCTGCTCAATGCCGGGCTGTTGCTCGACCTCGCGCAGTTGCGGGCGACCGGCGCCGAGGGGGTCGGGCTGTTCCGCACCGAGATCCCGCTGTTGGCGCGCAACGCCTTTCCCGATGTCGCCGAGCAGACGGCGTTCTATCGCCGCGCCTACGAGGAGGCCGGCGACCGTCCGATCGTCTTCCGCACGCTCGATATCGGCGGCGACAAGGTGCTGCCCTATCTGGCGCACGCGGCGGAAGACAACCCGGCGATGGGCTGGCGCGCGATTCGGATCGGGCTCGATCGGCCGGCGATGCTGCGCCAGCAGCTGCGCGCGCTGGTGCGCGCCGCGGGTCAGCACGAGTTGCTGGTCAAATTCCCGATGATTGCCGAGATCGCCGAGGTCGAGGCGGCGCGGCGCCTGTTGGACAAGGAACTGGCGCGCGCCGCGTCCGAGGGGCGCACGCCGCCGCGCGCGGTGAAGATCGGCGTCATGCTCGAAGTGCCCGCGCTGTTGTGGCAGCTCCCGGCGCTGCTCAAGCGCATCGATTTCCTGTCGGTCGGCACCAATGATCTGGCGCAGTTTCTGTTTGCCTGCGACCGCGGCAATCCCCGCCTTGCCGAGCGCTATGATCTCGTGTCGGCGCCGGTCGTCGCTCTGTTGCGCATGGTCGTCGCGCAATGCGAAGCAAACGCGACGCCGCTCAGCATGTGCGGCGAGATGGCCGGCAATCCGCTGGACGCGATGATGCTGATCGCGCTCGGCTTTCGCACGCTGTCGGTGACCGCGACGGCGATCGGCCCGGTCAAGACGATGATCCGCAGCCTCGACGCCGGTGCGCTCGCGCGGTATCTCGACAACATCGGCGACCGCCCCGATCATTCGCTGCGCCCCTGGCTCGACGCCTACGCCCGCGACCATCGCATCGCGATTTGAGCGAATTCCGTCCGGTCCGATTGGACTTGCCCCTTGCGGCGCCCTACAATAGAGCGGTAGCGAGTTTGTGCCGTGGGCCTGTTCAGCCGGATCAAGACGCCGTTCGACGAGTCGTCCGAAGAGCATGCGGCTGCGCCGGAATGGCCGGTGCATTCGGTGGGCCGGATGTTGCGCCAGCGCCGTGAGGAACTGGGGCTCGACCTGGAAACCGTCGGAGCCGCGTTGCGCATCAAGCCGATTTATCTCGCGGCGCTCGAACAAGACCGGGCGCAGGACCTGCCGGGGCCGACCTATGCC
Source organism: Allostellaceae bacterium (assembly GCA_035502295.1). Classification (GTDB taxonomy): domain Bacteria; phylum Pseudomonadota; class Alphaproteobacteria; order ATCC43930; family CGMCC-115725; genus DATARH01. The sequence goes on from DATJUL010000267.1 coordinate 8,923, forward strand.
GTCGGCTTTATCCGCGCCTACGCCCATTATCTCGGGTTTGACGGGCCGCGCGTCCTGGAACGCTACAAGGCCGAATCGGCGGCGGATGTACAGCTTCGCCCCGACCTGTCGTTTCCGGTGCCGCTGCGCGAGCGCAGCATTCCCGGCGGGCCGATATTGCTGGTGGCCGCGATCATCGCGCTGTGCGGTTACGGCACCTGGTATTACTTGGCGACCGGCGCGCGGACCCGTCCCGAGCGGATCGCCGCGGTGCCGGCGGCGTTGGAGCATCCGCCGATGCCGCGCCTGAGGCTGCCGCCGGCAGTCGGGCCGCGCGCCGCCGGAGTCGCGGCCGCCGCGCCGCCGGTCGGCGACAAGATCGCCGCCAAAGAGCCCGGCCCGGTCGGCTCCAGCGCGGGCGGAGCCGCGACGAACACCGCCGCCGCGGCCGATCGCCGCGACGACAATCCGCCGCCGGCTGCCGCAGCGGCGCCGGTTTCGCCGCCCGCGACCGCGCCGCCGGCAATCACAGCGGTGTCGAACGCGCCGGTTTCTCCGATCGTTCCGGCGAGCGCCGCGCTGCCGGAAGCGGCGGCGACCGACGCCGCAAAGCCGGCTTCCCCTATCGACCTCCACGCCATCGCCGACTGCTGGATCGAGGTGCGCGCTGCCGATCACGCCGTGCTGTTTTCGGGCGTGCTGAAGGCCGGCGAGACCTATCATGTGCCAGGAAGCGGCATGGTGATGCGGGTCGGCAACGCCGGCGCGCTGGCGATCGACGTCGGCGGCAAGGCGGCGCCGCCGCTCGGGCCGCTCGGCGCGCTGCGCCGCGATGTCGTGCTCGATCCGCAGGCCCTCTTGGCCGGCACCGCGGTGCGCGGGTAGTCCGGCCGCCCCCGCCAATCGGCGCGACGGTCTTTTTTTGGTCATCGAAGCGTTCTAAATCTGGAACGCGAGCCGCCACGAGGTTGATGATGAGCGTGCGACCCTATCGCGATATCCAGCGCCGGCAGTGCCGCCAGATCCATGTCGGCCGGGTACCGGTCGGCGGCGACGCGCCGATTACCGTGCAGTCGATGACCAATACGCTGACGAGCGACGTGAAGGCCACGGTCGAGCAGATTCAGGCGCTGGAGCGCGCCGGCGCCGACATCGTGCGGGTATCCTGCCCGGACCAGGAGTCGGCGCTGGCGCTGAAGCGGATCGTGCCGCAGGTCGATGTGCCGATCGTCGCCGACATCCATTTTCACTACAAGCGGGCGATCGAGGCGGCCGAGAGCGGCGCCGCCTGCCTGCGCATCAACCCCGGCAATATCGGCTCGGCCGAGCGGGTGCGCGAGGTCATCAAGGCGGCCCGCGATCACGGCTGCTCGATGCGCATCGGCGTCAATGCCGGTTCGCTCGAACGCGACCTCCTGGAAAAATACGGCGAGCCGTGCCCCGAAGCCATGGTCGAGAGCGCGCTCGATCATGCCAAGATCCTCGAAGACAACGATTTCTTCGAGTTTAAAATCTCGTGCAAGGCGTCGGACGTGTTTCTCGCCGTCGCCGCCTACCAACAGCTCGCCGAAGCCTGCGATTATCCCTTGCATCTCGGCATCACCGAGGCCGGCGCGCAGCGCATGGGCACGGTCAAGTCCTCGATCGGCCTCGGCATGCTGCTGTGGGCCGGCATCGGCGACACGATCCGCGTGTCGTTGTCGGCCGACCCGGTCGAGGAGGTCAAAGTCGGCTACGACATGCTGAAATCATTGGGGCTGCGCCGCCGCGGCGTGACGGTCATTTCGTGCCCGTCCTGCGCCAGGCAGCAGTTTCCGGTCATCAAGACCGTCGAAGTGCTGGAAGAGCGCCTGGCCCACATCACGACGCCATTGACGCTGTCGGTCATCGGCTGCGTCGTCAACGGGCCGGGCGAGGCGCGCGACACCGATATCGGCTTCACCGGCGGCGGCAACGACACCCATCAGGTCTATGTCAGCGGGATTGCCGATCACCGGCTGAAGGACGCCGATATTGTCGATCACCTCGTCGCGCTGGTTGAACGGAAGGCCGCCGCGCTCGAGGCGGCGCGGCGCGACGCGGCAGCAGCGGCGCCCGCAGATGCGCGATAACCGCGGCCTCCATCAGATCGTCCTCGGGTGAGGCGATCCAGTCGCGCCCGAGCGGCGCCTCCTCGGTCGTGAACACGCGCACATCGCTGGCCAGCATAAAGCGCAGCGCATTGACGGTGTGCCGTACCCAGCCGGTGTCGCTGACGATCGCGATGCGCTCCCATTGCGGCATCTGCTCGATCGCGAGGGTCAGGTCGTCCCAGCCGGCGCCGGGAAAGCGCGAGGCGACCTCGTAATAGAGCCGCACCTTTTGGTGCTTTTTGAGCGAGCGCTCCATCGCCGGGCGCAATACCGTATCGCATTCCTCGTTGGTGACCCGGCCGCGCGCGACAATGCCGACCACATTGTCGGGCAATTCGCCGATCAGTTCGAGCATCGTCCGGCTCCAGAAGCTTCCGTGTTCCAGGAATTGCGATGCCCGGCAGCGCGGATCGATGCTGCCGGGCATCCGATTTTTTGGCAGTGCGTGGTGCTAGAACTTCATGATGAACGAGTAATCGATGCCGTATTCGTTCCC
>DATJUL010000268.1:0-2797 GCA_035502295.1 Allostellaceae bacterium
CCGCGCGAACGCGCCGCCGTGGTAGCGGCCCTCGGCCGGCACCGCTTTGGCAAAAACGGCGAGCGCATTCATGCTGACGAACACCTCGACCGGCCGGTCCGACACCGCGCCGAGCGACGCCATCATCGCGGCTATTTGCACCTTCTCGTGCTCGCCCGAGCACAGCAGAATATAGAGCGGCGGTCCTGCCATCGCGTGCTCCCGTCCGCCGGCGCCATCGCGCCCAATCGGTAGAAAATCAGAAGCCGAACATGTGGTCGAGGCTGAACGCGCCGTCGCGCCCCAGGAGTCCATGATAGCCGAACAGCCGGCAGGTCGGGTCGCGCACGACCGCATAGGCGCCGCTGCCCGCTCGCCACCGCTCGTTCTCGCCGAACAACGCGTGATAGCGGAAGAAGCGCGACCCCGAGCACGGGATCGCGAGCGCGGCACGGGCGATCTCTGCGCCACCGGCCGCGTGAAGGATAATCTCGGTCTCGCTGGCGGGCCGCCACGGTAGCGAAGCCGGATAGATCAGCTGGCACAGCGTATCGTAATGCTCGTCGCCGAGGCGCAGGAAGAGCCGGGTCGAGAGGCCCGGCGGGCGCCCGGCATAGGATTGCGGTTCGTTCTTGTAGACCAAAGCCGTGTTGAAGACATGCGCGCCAAAGCTGGTCTCGGCGGCGTGGCCGCTCCTCCGATGGCGGTAGCGGAAGATCGCGTGCAGCCAGCCGTCGCCGCTGCCGCCCGCGGCGAAATCGTAGACCAGCTCGACATGGCCGCCGCCCTCCCCGAGCTTTCCGGTAACTTCGTCGAGCGACAGCACGGTCGCATGGTCGCGCGGGACGCGGCCGAGCGGCAGGCGCGCGACCTCGCGCCCCGCGGCATCGTAGATCAGCGCGGCGATCGGCAATTCGCTCTGCCCATAGGCCATCGGCGTCGGCAGCAATGCGCTGTGCCAGTCCGCGGCCGGCAGGATCGGCGCCGGCAACAGGTAGCCCTTGCCGAGCAATTCGCCGAGGCGCGGCAGCGCCGGATCCGGCTCGAGGTCGCTGCGCTCGACATTGACGTGCGCGATGCGCCGGCGCCCGCCGCCGATGATCTCGTAACGCGGCCGCACGACATGCTTGCCGGCCCGCACTTCGATCTGCCGCGGCCAATGGAGATCGGGCAGCAGCTCGGCGACATCGAGCGCGCGGCTGGCGAACGGGCCGATCGGTTCGGAGAACCGGGCGACCCGCTCCTCGCCCATCGGATTGAGACCGATCGCGCCCGGCGGGATTGGCGTCGGATGGCTGTTCTGCAACCACAGGATCACGCGCTCGCCGGGCGCGGGCGCCGGCAGCCCGGCATAGCGCTCGGCCGGCCAGGCATTGGCGTCGTGCGTGCACGACAGCGCGCCGTCAGGCGTCGCATCGCCATCGCCGCCCGCCTCGCCGAACGTGTCGAGCGCATATTTGACGACGTCGTGGCCGGCGGCGCCGCTGACGTGCAGGAACAACTGCCCGGCAAAGTCGCCGAGCCCGAAACGGCGGCGCACCTCGCGGCTGTCGACGACGATCGCGGCGCCCGGCGCGCCGCACGGCTCTGCCCAATCCGCGACGATGGTGCCGTCGCCGTCAAACAGCGTCAGCCAGCACCTCACCGCCGCCGCGCCGTAGCCCGACCAGTAATTCGCCGTGACGAGCCGCGTGTGCAGCCCGCCGGCGTCGCGGAACAGCGCAAAATTGGTCGCGAAGTTGAGCGGGTCGAGATAATGCCGGCGATTGGTCAGCCGCGCTTCGCGGATGCGCATGCGGTCGAGGCTCAACACCTCCGCGCCGTCCGGCAGCAGCGGCCGCAAATGCCCGATCAGGGGATCGGCGTCGAAGGACGCGACGAACACCGAGCGCGCGCGGGCGGCAGCGAGTTCGGTCAGCGGCCGGGCATCGTGTCCAAGCGTCGATCGGCCGATCTGCGCGACATCCTGCACGTAGATGCCGGCGATCTCGACGCGGTCCAGCGCGAACATCTCGGCAAACCCGGCGAGGGCGCCGGCGGGATCGAGAATGGCCGTCGGCGGCCGGCAGGCAAGCGCCGCGACCAGCGCGGCTGCCGGCGCGGCCGCATGCGGATGGGCGAGCGCCTTGTACAGCGTGTTGCCGCCGCGGAGGTTGTCGAAGGTGTCGATCCTGAGCGCCATGGCCGGGCGATACTACACAAGCCGGCCGCGCGCGAGATGGGCCAACAGCAGCTCGCGCACCGCGGCGCCGGCGCGGGCCGTATCGTCGGGCGGCCGATAGGACCAGGATTCGATGTCGCCGGCAAACGGCCGGGTCACGCCGGCCTGCTGCATTGCCTTGTGAAACCGCGCGAATTTGCGGTCGCCGCCGGGCAGCTCGATGACATGCACCGGCTTGCCGGTCGCCGCCGCCTCGCTGATCATCGACACCGAATCAGCGGTCACCACGAGCGCATCGGCGACCGCGAGATAGGCGTAGTACGGGTTGGCGCCGGCGCCGTCCCAGATTTCGCCCGGAAGGCTGCCCAGAGGCTCGCGCAATGCCGCAAGGCCGGCCGCGCCGGTGCGCCGCGACGGGGTCACGACGACCGAGCCGCCGCGCCGCCGCACCGAAGCCGCGAGCGTCGCGGCGATCGCGCCGAGCAGCGGCGGATCGAGGCCGTAGGCGCGGTTCGCGCCGCCGATCAGCACCCCGACGATCGGCCGCGGCAGCGCCGCCAGCGCCGGGAAGCGGCGCCGCGCCTCGGCCAGCCGCTCGGGCGTCACGCGATGCACGGCGCCCGCGGTCACGAGCACCCGCGGGCCCCGCAGCCGATC
>DATJUL010000269.1:0-6003 GCA_035502295.1 Allostellaceae bacterium
AACTCGATCTCGGTGCGGCGGCCCTTGACCATGTCCTGCCCCATCGACGGGCGGTGCTCGCCGCCGCCGGAGCGGCCTGCTTCGGCGAGGCGGTGTTCGTCGATCGTGCGCTGCGCCTCCGGGTCGCCCTCGCCGGCGCGCGCCAGCGTCTCGGGGTCCATGTGGCTGACTTCGTCAAACGTATAGCCGAGCGCAAAGCCGACGCGGATCGCTTCGCTGCCGAGCCGGTTCGAGAAGTGGCGGATTGCGTCGTTCCGGGTCATGTCGCGGGTGATCATGCCGGTGCAGGCCGAAAGCCCGTTGCCCATCACGTTGGTGACCAGCTTCGACCAGCGCTCGCCCCACAAATTCTCGGTCACGAATGCGCTGTCGGCGTTGGCCAAGAGGCCGCATACCTCCTTGGCGCGGTCGGTGGCGCGGCCGTGCACCTCGCCGACCCGGAACACGGTGTGGTGCGAGCCGTGCTTGCCGCCGGCGCGGAAAATCTGGCCGGGTTCGTTGAGCGCGACCGTGATCGAGCTGGCGACCGAGCCCAGCGTCTTGCCCCAGCCGACGATGCCGGCGATCGTCTCCTCGTTCATGCAGTTCTGCAGCGAGACGACATAGCCGTCGGGCGCGAGATACTGCCTGATCAGCGTCGCCGCCCACGCCGTATCGTAGGATTTGGTGCAGACAAAGGCGATGTCGATCGGCTTTTCCTTCGCCAGATGCTGCACCTCGGTCAGGTGCAGCGCGCGCACCGGCACCGTGAACGGCTCGACATCGCGCAGGTGCGTGATCGTCAGCCCGTGGCTTTTCATGCGCTCGACGTGCTCGGGCCAGAAATCGATGAACGTCACATCCTCGCCGGCCTTCACCATGTGCGCGCCGGCATAGCCGCCGACCGCACCGGTGCACACGACCGCAATCCTCTTCCCCGTCGCCATCAGCCTTCCTCCAATTCCGCGGCGGTGCGCGGCGCCCGCCTCGGGCGATCCTAGTACGAGCCGGCGGCGCGGGGAAAGCGATGCCCGATCCCGCCGCGCCGCCTGTCAGCGGCCGAGCGGCGCGAACGGCTCCTTGCGGGTGAAGTTGTGGTGCGCCTCGACATAGCGCACCGTGCCGGTCTTCGAGCGCATGACGACGGAATGGGTGAAGGCGCCGCCGTGAACCCGCCGCACACCCTTCAGCATGCTGCCGTTCGTGACGCCGGTCGCGGCGAACATGACATCGCCGTGCGCCAGGTCGAGGAGGCTGTATTTGCGGCTGAGGTCGGTGATGCCGAGGCGATGGGCGCGGCCGCGCTCATCGTCGTTGCGGAACAGGAGGCGGCCCTGCATCTGGCCGCCGATGCAGCGCAGCGCCGCAGCCGCCAAGACGCCCTCCGGCGCGCCGCCCGACCCCATGTAGATGTCGATGCCGGTTTCGGGGTCGGAGGTCGCGATGACGCCCGAGACATCGCCGTCGCCGATCAGCATGATGCGGGCGCCGGCCGCGCGCACCGCGGCGATCAATTCGGCATGCCGCGGCCGGTCGAGGATGCAAACGACAAGGTCGGCGATGTCGGCCCGCTTCGCCAGCGCCAGGTTCCGCAGATTGGCCGCCGGCGTCGCGTCGAGATCGACCACCTCGTCGGGCAGACCGCCGCCGACCGCGATCTTCTCCATGTACACGTCGGGCGCATTGAGGAACCCGCCATGGTCGGCCATCGCCAAGACGGCCAGCGCGTTCTGCCCGCCCTTGGCGGTGATCGTCGTGCCCTCCAGGGGATCGACGGCGATGTCGATCTCGGGCCCCTGGCCGCTGCCGACCTTCTCGCCGATGAACAGCATCGGCGCCTCGTCGCGTTCACCCTCGCCGATCACGACGGTGCCGGTGATCGCGAGCGAGTTGAGCGCATCGCGCATCGCATCGGTCGCCGCCTGGTCGGCCGCCTTCTCGTCGCCGCGGCCCATCAGCCGCGAAGCGGACAGCGCCGCCGCCTCGGTCACGCGCACGGCTTCCAGCGCGAGGTTGCGGTCCATTTTCGAGGTTTCAGGCATTTCTCTCCTCCCTCGTAGAGTCTGATCGAATTATTGGTGCTTTCTGTGTCGTCGTCGTGAAGCACCCTAAAAATCTTCGATGCGGATGAGGCGCGGCGGCTCCAGCACCGCGGCGAGCGCGGCGATGCGGTCGAGCGCCCGGCGCATCGCCGCCTCCTCGGTCTCGTGCGTCGTCAGCACGACCGGCACGGCCTCGCCCGGCGCGCGGCCGCGCTGGATCATCGATTCCAACGACACGTTTTCGTCGCGCAGCGCGGCGGCAACATCGGCGATGACGCCGGGCCGATCGACGACCATGAGGCGAATATAATAGGCGCCGCGGTGCCGCTCCATCGCCGCGCCGGGCAGGTCTTGGAGCGCGCGCGCCGGCACGCCGAAGGCCGGCACATGCCGCCCGGCGGCGATGTCGATGAGATCGGCGGCCACCGCCGAGGCGGTCGGACCGGCGCCGGCGCCGCGCCCTTCGAGCACGACGCGGCCGACAAAATCGCCCTCCGCGACGACTGCGTTGAAGACGCCTTCGACCGCGGCGATCGGCGTGCCGCGCCGCACCATGCAGGGATGCACACGCTGTTCGAGGCCGTGATCGGTCAGCCGCGCGATGCCGAGGAGCTTGATGCGATAGCCGAGCTCCTCGGCGAAATCGATGTCGAGCCGCGATACATGACGGATGCCCTCGGCGTAGACGCCCGCGAGATCGATCGGCCGGCCGAACGCGACGCTCGCCAGGATCGCCAGCTTGTGCGCTGCATCGATGCCGTCGACATCGAAGCTCGGGTCGGCCTCGGCGTAGCCGAGCGTCTGCGCCTCGGCCAAAACCTCGGCGAATTCGCGGCCGCCCGCGCGCATCGTCGTCAGGATGAAGTTCGAGGTGCCGTTGAGGATGCCGTAGACGCGCGACACGCGGTTGCCGGCGAGGCCCTCGCGCAACGCCTTGATCACCGGGATGCCGCCGGCCACCGCCGCCTCGAAGGCGAGCGCCACGCCCGCCTCTTCGGCGCGCGTCGCGAGCCGCGTGCCGTGCTCGGCGAGGAGCGCCTTGTTGGCGCTCACGACGTGCTTCTTCTGCGCCAGCGCCGCCTCGACGACGTCGAGCGCGATGCCGTCGCTGCCGCCGATCAGCTCGACGACGACATCGATCTCCGGGTCGCCGGCCATCGCGACGGCATCCTCGTACCAGCGCACCGCCGACAGATCGACGCCGCGATCGCGCCGCCGGTCGCGCGCCGACACGGCGCCGACGACGATGCGACGCCCCGCGCGGGTCGCGACCAGCTCGGCCTGCCGCTCCAGCAGCTGCAGGATACCGGCGCCGACCGTGCCGAGACCGGCGACGGCGATTTTCATGACAGGCTGCATGCGCGGAGTTCCGATGCTCATGGCGCGAATTGTATCTCGACCCGGCCGGTTTGCCGACCGCTCGCCGGGTTGGCCTCGGTCTGGATGCGGCCGGCCGGAATGCCGGCGGCAACCAGCGCCGTGGCAACCTGTTGGGCGCGATCGAGCGCGGCGTTGTAGACCTTGAGCGGATCGCCGCCGGGCGACGGCGCGGCGGCGAACGCGACGACCCGCACGCCGCGCGGCTGCTGCTTGTAGAGGGTGGCGACGTGCGCAATCTGCGCCTTGTCGGTGGCTCGGGCGGCCGGCGAGACGGAAGCGAGGTCGAGGGTCGCGACGGTGGTCGCGGGCGGGCGCTTCGGCGGTGCCCGCACCGGCGCGGAAAGCGCGGCCATCGCCGGCAATGCCGGCGGCGCGGGCGCGGGCGGCGGCATTGCCGCGGCGACCGCGGCCGGCGGCGCGATCGGTGCGGCCGGGACCGCCGGCACCGCGGCAAGGACCGGCACCGCGGGGGGCGGCTGCGGCGCCTGCGGCTGCGGCAGCGGCCCGGGGATCGTCGGCATCCTGAGGGCGGAATTGAGCGGTTGCGGCTGCGGCGCCGGCGCCTTGCCGGGACGCTGCGACTTCGCCCGACCCGCACGCGGCGCGGCCGCCGGTTTCGTCGGGGCGGCAGCGGCAGCGGTCTTGGCGGCCGGCGTCTTCGCCGGCACCGCGGCGGGCGGCGGCGGGCCCAAGGCCGCCGTCGCGGTGCGCTCGGTGATCAGCGTCTGGGCCAGCTTCTGGCGCTCCGCGGTGCTGGTTTCCTCGGTCGGCGGCGGCGGCACGCTCGCCAGGTTCGGGTATGGCTGGTCGTAGGCCTTGGCCAGGTTGCCGGTGAAGGGCGCCGTCTTGGGGTTGGGATCGTCGGCGTTCAGCCCTTGCAGCGAGCGCCACGCCGCGATCTCCGGGCTGCACGCTGCGACCAGCAACGCGAGCGCCACTGGCAGGCCGACGCGCCGCGCGGTTTGACGGATCCGACGCTCGCCGCCTGGCAACAAGCCGCTGCGCACCCCCATCCCCGCGATCCCGCCCGCTTCGCCTGTCACCGTCGGCGCCGCCGAGCCGCTCCGGTCGGCCCGCAATGCCGCATGCGCCGCTGTGTATTATATCCGGCTCCCCGCGTCACCAATATGGTGGCGGGCGATGCCGGTCCTCAGGGCGCGACGCCTATCAGAACCATCGGAACCGCCGGCACGCCACGACCCTCGCGGATCAAATTATACAACTCCTTTTCGTACCATGGGACACCGGTCGACATGTTTCTGGCGCGCTTTCCGCTTTCGCGAACGCTTGGTGCAGATAGAGACCGCATCGGCATGATCTCCACCCCTACATCGATTACGTCGGCAACGTAAAAAGCCAAGTGCTTTACAAACATGTCGTATGATACCGCAAAATATTTGCCGAACTGAACCTCTACGGCAACGCGGCGCTTTGTGAAGTCAGTCTGATTGTGCGAGGGGTATGCCTCAGCTCCTTCTTGAGCTATCGCACTGCGCTGCTCCTCAGCCGGAAGATTCAAGGTTCTTCGGATCAACCTGGGGTCGCTGGTGACCCAGAAATTCGCCCGGCTCTGCGCCCATCCTCGCTTACTGAATTCGGCCCGGAACGCCTCGTTCAAACCTTTGGGCGACAAAAGCGCTTCGCCCATCATAGTCTTTTCTCGTGAGACCTTGGTACGATGCGCTTCAGCATCGATAGCTGCCACCACCTCCTCGATCTCATTCCACAGCGCTGGCTCGTTCACCTTGATGAATTCCCATCCATTCAGATGCGAATAGCGCGCGGCAATTTTCACCACGCAAATCCTGCGCCATCATCGGCGATGCCGGCATTTGCCTCGAATGTCGGGCGATCGAAGGCGAGGTTCTCTTCGGCCAGCATGACAATGATCGCCTCGACCAGCGCCCGCCCGATCAACTCCCCGTCATCGTAACGGTCTGTGTTCGCAATAACCTTCGCGAGCGCGTCGTAATGTGTTGAACTGAAGATCGCCATTTGCCAATCGCGTCCAATCATATCGCGACCACGGAGAGCTCAGGTGACTGCATCACCGTCTCCGCTCCAGGCTTCTGGCCGCCGTAAGGCCGTGACGGGTCGTAGACCGGTCGATCCATCGGCCGCGTCTTAAGAGAGCCGCGGCGGAACTGATTCAAGCGTTGCCACGCAACGTCGATATATTTCGGTTCCGTGTCGCACCCATATCCGATGCGTCCATTCTTGACCGCTGCAATCACCGTGGTGCCAACCCCAAGATACGGATCAAGGACACTTTGGCCCTCGTCCGTGAGAGACAGCACCAGCCGCTCAACCAGCTCAACCGGGAATTGACAAGGGTGGATCGTCTTTTCAATATGGTTATTTTTGACGTTTGGAAAAATCCAGACGTCACTCGGATTTTTGCCGAGCGGATTGCATGACAGCTGCCCGATTTTTGGTCCTTTGAAATATTTTTTGCCCGGATATTTCGATGGCACCCGGATCGGGTCCAGTCTGAAAATGTAATCGTCGCTTTTGGTGAACCAGAGGATGGTTTCGTAGCGGCCGGAGAGTCGTTTCGAGCAATGCAGTCCATGCTCGAAATGCCAGATGACTCTATTTCGCA
>DATJUL010000270.1:0-7309 GCA_035502295.1 Allostellaceae bacterium
CGGCGGATCGCGTCGACCGCCTGCCCAAGCGAGGTGCCGGGCGCCAGGTTGAACGAGATCGTCGCGGCCGGAAACTGGCCGATATGCTCGATCTCGATCGGCGCGGTCTGCTCGACGACCGTGGCAATCGCCGACAGCGGCACCTCGCCGCCGACCGCGGTCGAGGACGGCAGATAGATCGCATTGAGCGAGGCCAGCGACTGCTGCTGTTTCGGCTCGGCTTCGAGGATGACGCGGTACTGGTTCGACTGGGTGAAGATTGTCGAGATGATGCGCTGGCCGAACGAATCGTAGAGCGCGTTGTCGATCGTCGCCGGCGTGATGCCGAAGCGCGCGGCCGTCGCGCGGTCGATCTGGATGTAGGCCGAGGGCGCATTCTGGCTGTAGCTCGTCGCGACATCGGCGAGCTGCGGCAGCTGTTCGAGCTTCTGCATCAGCTTCGGCACCCACGTCGCAAACTCGTCGGAATTGGCGTCTTCCAGCGCGAACTGGTACTGGCCGCGGCTGACCGTCGCGTCGATCGTCAAATCCTGCACCGGCTGCATGTAGAGCGTGATGCCGGGGATGCCGGCGATCTCGCCGCTCAGCCGGCGGATGATCTGGCTGGCGCTGGCCGCGCGCGCGTCGACCGGCTTCAGGTTGATCAGCATGCGGCCCTGGTTGAGCGTCGCGTTGGTGCCGTCCACCCCGATGAAGGACGACAGGCTCGTGACGTCGGGGTCCTTCAGGATCGCCGCGGCGAGCGCCTGCTGCCGCTCGGCCATCGCGGCGAACGACACGCCGGTCGAGGCGTCGGTGATGCCCTGGATCAGCCCGGTGTCCTGCACCGGGAAAAAGCCCTTGGGGATCGCGATATAGGCGATGACGGTCAGCACCAGCGTCAGGACCGCGACGGTCAGCGTCAACGGCTGATGGTCGAGCACCCAGCGAAGCATGCGGCCGTAGCCGGCGATGACCCGGTCGAACCAGTCCTGGCTCGTCCGCGCCATCTGCGACATCTGTTCGGGCCGGCGCTGGCGCAACAGCTTGGCGCACATCATCGGCACCAGGGTCAGCGACACGACGGCCGAAATGACGATCGTCACCGCCAGCGTGATCGCGAACTCGCGGAACAGGCGCCCCACGACGTCGGGCATGAAGAGCAGCGGGATCAGCACCGCGATCAGCGACACGGTGAGCGAGATGATCGTGAAGCCGATCTGCTCCGAGCCGCGGAGCGCCGCCTGCAGCGGCGGCTCGCCGGCCTCGATGTAGCGCGAGATGTTCTCGATCATGACGATCGCATCGTCGACGACAAAGCCGGTCGCGATCGTCATCGCCATCAGCGACAGATTGTTGAGGCTGAACCCGGCGAGGTACATGACCGCCAGCGTGCCGACCAGGGACAGCGGCACCGACAGGCTCGGGATCACGGTCGCCGACGGGCTGCGCAGAAACAGGAAGATCACCAGGACGACGAGGACGACGGCGAGACCCAATTCGAATTCGACATCGGCGACCGAGGCGCGGATCGTGTTGGTGCGGTCGGTCAGCATCGTCACGTTGATCGATGCCGGCAACGCCGCCTGCAGTTTCGGCAGCAAGGCCTTGATCGCGTCGGCGACGGCGATGACGTTGGCGCCGGGCTGGCGCTGGATGTTCATGATGATCGCCGGCGTCGTGTTCATCCAGCCGGCGAGCTTGGCATTCTCGGCCGCGTCCGTCGCGGCCGCGACATTGGAGAGATAGACGGGCGCGCCGTTTTTATAGGCGACGACGAGCTTGTCGTATTGCGCCGCGCTGTGCAGCTGGTCGTTGGCGTTGATCGTGTATTGCCGCATCGGGCCGTCGAAATTGCCCTTCGGCGTGTTGACGTTGGCGTTGGCGATCGTCGTCCGCAGATCGTCGATGTTGAGGCCGTAGGCGGCAAGCTGGCGCAGATTGGCCTGGATGCGCACCGCCGGACGGTGGCCGCCGCTCAACGTCACGAGGCCGACACCGCTGACCTGGGAGATTTTCTGCGCAAGCCGCGTGTCGGCGAGGTCCTCGACCTGGGTCAGCGGCAACGTCTTCGAGGTCAGCGCCAGGATCAGGATCGGCGCGTCCGCCGGGTTGACCTTGGCGTAGATCGGCGGTGCCGGCAGGTCGGAGGGCAACAGGTTGCCGGCGGCGTTGATCGCCGCCTGGACCTCCTGCTCGGCGATGTCGAGGCTGAGCGACAGGTCGAACTGCAGCGTGATGACCGACGACCCCGCCGAACTCACCGACGACATCTGGTTGAGGCCCGGCATCTGCCCGAGCTGCACTTCCAGGGGCGAGGTGACCGACGAGGTCATCACGTCGGGGCTGGCGCCGGGATAGAGCGTGACGACCTGGATCGTCGGGTAATCAACTTCGGGCAACGCCGACAGCGGCAGGAAGCGGTAGGCGACGAGGCCGACCAGCATGATCGCCGCCATCAGCAGCGAGGTCGCCACCGGGCGCAGGATGAACGGCCGCGACGGGCTCATTTAGGCTCACGCCGAGCGGCGCCCGCGAGCCTCGCGATCCGTTCGTCATTGCGAGGAGCGGCAGCGACGAAGCAATCCCGATGTCGCCGGGCGAAGCGCCCGGGATTGCTTCGCTTCGCTCGCAATGACGACATTTGTCTGTCACCCGCCGCTCGGCTGGCTGCGGCGCTGGTGCTGCGCGCCCTTCTTCTGCCCGCCCTTCCGGATCGGCTTGACGCTGCCGCCGGGGGTCGTGGCTTCGGCGAGGCGGACCTTGGCGCCGTCCTTGAGCCGGTCGGCGCCGTCGGTGACGACGAGTTCGCCCGGCTGCAACCCCTTGGTCACGGCAACCTGCAGATTGTCGCTCGGGCCCAAGGTCACCGGCTGCGCCATGACCGTGTGGTTGGGCTTGACGACATAGACGAAGGTGCCCGGCGCGCCGCGCTGGATCGCCGCGGTCGGCACCAGATCGGTCTTCTCCAGCGTGTTGACCAAGAGCTGCACGTCGACGAACTGGTTGGGGAACAGGATCATGTCGGGGTTGGGAAAGTCCGCCCGCAGCTTGACCGTGCCGGTCGTCGGGTCGATCTGGTTGTCGACGGTCTCCAGCATGCCGCTGTCGAGCTTGATCGTGCCGGTCCGGTCATACGCGACGACCGGCAATTTGGCGCCGGCATGCAGCCGCTGCAGCACTTCCGGCAGGTTGTCTTCGGGCAAGGTGAAGATGACCGAGATCGGCTGCAATTTCGTGATGACGACGATGCCGGCCGCATCGCTCGTCTGCACGTAATTGCCCGGATCGACCTGGCGCAGCCCGACCCGCCCGCCGACCGGCGCGACGATATGGGCATAGGTCAGGTTCAATTTCTGCACGTCGATCTGCGCCTGGTCGGCCTTCAGCGTCGCCTTGTCCTGCGCGACGGTCGCGATCTGCGTATCGAGGGTCTGGGTGGCGATCGACTTCTGCGCCACCAGCGTCCGGTAACGCGTCAGATTGAGCTCGTCGTTCTTCAGCGTCGCCGCGTCCTTGGCGAGCTGGGCCTCGGCCTGTTCCAGCGCGACCTGGTAGGGCCGCGGGTCGATCTGGGCGAGAAAATCGCCCTTTTTGACCATCTGCCCTTCCTTGAACCCGACCGCAACCAATTGCCCGTTGATCTGCGTCTTGACCGTCACGGTGGCGAGCGGCGTCACGGTGCCGAGCGCCGAGAGCTCGATCGGCATGTTGCCCAGGGTCACCTTGGCGGTGCCGACCGGCATCGGACCCGAGGTCGTGAAGCGCCGGGTCGGGACGCCCTGATGGCCGTGCCGCACGATCAGCCAGGTCGCCAGCCCGGCGATGACAAAGAGCCCGAGCAGCAGCCACAAGGCGCTGCGCCGGCTGCCGCGCGGCTCGTCCGGCTCGTCGAGCGCCGGCGTCTCGCCCTCGGGCTGCGGCGCGACGCGGCGCATCTCCTCGACCGGGTAGCCGCCGTCGGGAGGCGGCGCGACAAACGGCGCGGTCGGCTGCTCGTCCATCGCCGCTAACCGAAGCACCGCGCCGCGCGCGCCCTGTTGCCAGACATCATTGCTCCTGCCCCCCGGAAGGACTGTACGGCGCGATCGTCGCCGCCGTCCCCGGTCCCGCTGCCGCGCGGCGGATCGCGGAACGCTAACAGATCGCCGGCAAGCCGGCGACTCCCGCGGCGGGCGGCCCGGCCGGTGCGACGAGGCCCTTCCCTGCGGCCGGCGCATCGGCTCAAATGGTCGCCGATGGCGCAATTGTCGCAACAGACATGGGAGGCCCGGCGTTATGCCGCGACGGCGGAATTCGTGCCGGCCGGCGGCGCCGCCGTCCTCGATCTGCTGGCGCCGCAGAGCGGCGAGCGCATCCTCGATCTCGGCTGCGGCGACGGCGCGTTGAGCGCCGAGATCGCCGCCGCCGGTGCCGCCGTCGTCGCGGTCGATGCGGCGCCCGACATGGTCGCTGCCGCCCGCGCACGCGGCCTCGACGCGCGCGTCTTGCCGGGCCAGAACCTCGCCTTCGAGCGCGAATTCGACGCGGTCTTCTCGAACGCGGCGCTCCACTGGATGCGGCCGCCGGAAGCGGTGCTGGCGGGCGTCCGGCGCGCGCTGAAGCCGGGCGGCCGGTTTGTCGCCGAGATGGGCGGCCACAACAACGTCGCCGCGATCAGGGTCGCGCTTGCCGCCGTGCTCGGCCGAAGCGGCCTCGACGCGGCGGCGCTGAGCCCCTGGTATTTCCCGTCGGCGGCGGCATACCGCAATAAGCTCGAAGCCGCCGGCTTCACGGTCGGCGACATCGCGCTGCTGCCGCGGCCGACCGTGCTGACCAGCGGTCTCGATGCCTGGCTCGACAATTTCGCCGAGGATTTCTTGGCGCCGCTCGCCGCGGCCGAACGCGCCGCCGCGCGCGCCGAAGTCGCCGCTCTGCTGCGCCCGGTGCTGGTCGACGAGACCGGCACGTGGATCGCCGATTATGTGCGGCTGCGCTTCCGCGCCGTCGTGCCGGAATAACCATCGCGGCCGTTCTGTGCGAGGAGGGGATATGGGTCTCGCCGTCGCCATCCAGATGGATCCGATCGACACGATCAACATCGACGCCGATTCGACCTTTGCGCTGGCCCTGGAGGCGCAGCAGCGCGGCCATGCGCTCTATCATTACCTGCCGCAGGCGCTGACACTGCGCGACGGCCGCCTGTTGGCCCGCGGCCGGCCCTTGGAGGTCAGGCGCCAACACGGCAACCACCACCGCTTCGGCGGGTTCGAGGAACTGGACCTGGCCGGGTTCGACATCGTGCTGATGCGGCAGGACCCGCCGTTCGACATGGCCTACATCACCGCGACGCATCTGTTGGAGCTGCTGCCCGCGGACGGGCCGCTCGTCGTCAACGATCCGGCGGCGGTGCGCAACGCGCCGGAAAAGCTCTTCGTGCTGCGCTTCCGCGAGTTGATGCCGCCGACCCTCTTGACCCTCGACCCGGCCGAAATCCGCGCGTTCTGGCAGGAGCACGGCGAGATCGTGCTGAAGCCGTTGTTCGGCAACGGCGGCGCCGGCGTCTTTCACCTGCGGCCGGGCGACGACAACCTCAATTCGCTCCTCGAAATGTACGCCTCGGCCTATCGCGAGCCGGTCATGGTGCAGCGCTATCTGCCCGAGGTGCGGCACGGCGACAAGCGCGTCATCCTCGTCGAGGGCGAGCCGGTGGGCGCGGTCAACCGCGTGCCGGCGGCGGGCGAGGCGCGCGCGAACCTGCATGTCGGCGGCCGCGCCGAGCGGAGCGACCTGACCGCGCGCGAGCGCGACATCTGTGCCGCGATCGGCCCGGCGCTCAGGGAACAGGGCCTCGTCTTTGTCGGCATCGACGTGATCGGCGACTACATGACCGAGATCAACGTGACCTCGCCGACCGGCATCCAGGAGATTCATCGCCTCGGCGGCATCGACATCGCGCCGAAAATCTGGGACGCGATCGAGGCGCGCCACGCCGCCCGCGCCGTCCGCCGCCCGGCCTAGCGGGCCGCCGCGGCGGTCGCTTGGTAGACCGGGACATGGCATCCGATGTCGTCGATCTGCGCGACTTCTACCAGGAACCGCTGGGCCAGGTCGCGCGCCGCATGATCCGCCTCGCGATCCGCCGCGTGTGGCCCGACCTGCACGGCATGCGCCTGTTGGGGCTCGGCTATGCGACGCCGTTTCTGGCGGCGCCGCCGGGCGAGACCGAGCGCACCGTCGCGGTCATGCCGGCTTCGCTCGGCGTGCTCGGTTGGCCGCAAGACGCGGCCAATCTCGTCGCGCTGGCCGACGAGGCGGAATTGCCGTTCGCCGACTATTCGATCGACCGGGTGCTCTTGGTGCACGCGCTGGAGACCAGCGAAGAGGTGCGCCCGATGCTGAAGGAAATCTGGCGCGTCCTGGCCGGCGGCGGCCGGCTGTTGATCGTCGCGCCCAACCGCCGCGGCATCTGGGCCCGCCTCGACCGCACCCCGTTCGGCTCGGGCCGGCCCTATACGCTGTCGCAGCTCTCGCAATTGTTGCGCGACGAGCTGTTCACGCCGGTCGCCTCCGACACGGCGCTGTTCATCCCGCCGGCCAAGCACCGCATGACGCTGCGCGCGGCTGTGGCATGGGAACGCGTCGGCAAGCGCTGGTTTCCCCACTTTGCCGGCGTCCTCTTGGTCGAGGCGGCCAAGCAGATCTACGCTCAGCCGGCCGCGAACCGGGTGCCGCGCCGCCGCCTCGTCTACACCCCGGCGCCGCACGGGCTGTAGAGCGCGGTGCCGGTAAAACGGCTGACAACACGTTACATTCAGCATTTGCAGACGCCGGAGGGATGGACAGATGACTGCGATATTTCTGCGGCCGCTGGGCCGCCAGGAACGGGACCTCCAGGGCCTGATCGACCGCATCGCCGGCGAGTACCAAACGGTGTCGTTTCCACCGCATCTGACAATTTGTGGCGTGCCGGACGAGCCGGCCGTATTCGATGCCGCAGCGGCCTACATCAAGGAATGCAGGCTGCTGCCGCTGACGGTGGCAAAAACGGCGGTAACCGGCGCGGTGATCACGCCGTTCCGCGCCGTCTTTATCGAGGTTGAGAATACGTCGGCATTGCGCGAATTCCGCGAGCGCCTGCGCGAAATCGTCGGCGCACCGGCGCTCATTCCGCCGCATATCAGCCTGCTCTATACGCTCGACCGGGTCACCCAGGCGCCTCGGCCTGACCTCGACGCGGCGGCGCTGGCGCGTATTGCTGCCGGTTGTGCGGACGCGATCAGCGACACCGATTTCACGCTCGCTCAGCCGGTGGTGAACAGCGCCGGCAGGGACGTGAACGCCTGGAGAA
>DATJUL010000271.1:0-7523 GCA_035502295.1 Allostellaceae bacterium
TCCGACAGGCTCCAACGCCGCCGGCGCTCAACCGTGATGATCTCTGCCCGCGGCATCGTCCTAGAAGTTCGCCTAGCGCTACTTCTAGGAGCAAGCCATCCCCGCCCCGGCCAAGCAAGGCGCCTCCACCGCGCGGTTACGTTTCTTGGCCATTTATTTGAAATATACTCTGAGTAGCCTCGATGATTTTGATGTGTGCGCTCATAGCGAATTCAAATTGTTTGCGCAGCAAAAAACTTCCGCGCATGAAACTGTGTGCGGTTGCCAGGCGAGTCGCCGGCTTTCGGAAACCCCCACCCCCACTCGCGCTCCGCCGCCGCCTCCGTACCGAAAGCAGACGGCGTAGCGATCGGCAAAAATCCGCGCACGCTCATTTGAAAAAACTCGAAAAATAATCAATGGTCCGCAACCACATGTCCGTTGAAATTTGAGAAAAATAAAGTCCTATATTTAATTCGCCAAGGAGCGAAGCGGGCCGTGCGTACGGACAGTGTGCCGATCAGCAAGAGCGTCAGGGGGGCGCGGGGCGCGCTCAGATGTTGAGGCTTGGAAGTTTCCGGTCTATTCCGTTTGATAGCGATGATGGGCGGTGCAGGTAAATGTGCCCGTTGTTCGCGTCTATTTGCGCGCTCTTCAAGAGCGCAGCGATCTCCTTATCGATCGCCCTCTGAAGGTCGCTGCCCGTTCTATCGAACCCGAGCAATCGTGCGGCCTCCGGGACTAAATCCTCGCGAGCAATCCCGACAGCGGACTCCACAACCCGAAGCACCGCGAGTCGGTACTCGTGAGGAGCAATCCGGTCTGCTCGGCGCAACGGCAACGCTGCATTACGGCGGTCGCGTGGCAGTGCGTGGCGCCGTTCTAGCGTAGACCAAAATCCCTCCTCAAAGACTATCTTTCCAAGTCGTTCGGCGGTCCGAAGACCGTCTTCCGTTTTGACAAGGATGCGGTTTCCCGTGCGTTCAAGTCCGAATGCTTCACGGATGCGGCGCGCGACTTCCTCGCTGTGGATCGGCGCTTCGGCTTGGACCACAAATGCGGCCAGCGCGGCCATTTCAAACTGGCTGAGTTGGAGAAGTTCGCGGTTTCTTGGAACTTCGGGCTGACATTCTCGGTACGGCGGCAGCCTGGCTTCTTCTAATTCGACGGTGCGTTCCGGGACAGGCTCAGGAATATCCGTAATTGGCTGTGCGGTGGGTGGGGGCGCGGGGGTTGGCGCAGGTGATGCGCATGCGTCTTGGATTGCAACCAGGAGCCGAGCGATTTCCCGTTGTGGATTTCGGAACCAGTCCGTGCTCCAAATTCGGTGCAGTCGCCAGCCGAGGTTCACAAGGACTTCCTGGCGAAGCCTGTCGCGGTCGCGGGCAGATCGAGCGCTGTGATACGTCGCGCCGTCGCATTCGACCCCAAGAACGAACCTGCCGGGCTGAAGGGGATCAATGACGCCCAGATCGATCCGGAAACCTGAGACCCCTACTTGCGGCACTACATCGTACCCGTTAGCGCGGATCACCCGAGCGATGGCTTCCTCGAACGGGCTATCAGGTTCCTGCCCTGTGACGACGCCGGCAGCGAGCTTACCGGTCTCCGCAAAATGGAGAAACTCGCGCAGCATCCGGGTCCCGCGAGGCGCCGCGTCTGCCCGGATATCGCCGGCTTGAATGGAGGAGAAGACGACACAGCGGTGTCGGGCGCGAGAGATCAACACGTTAAGGCGACGCTCGCCGCCATCAGTCGAAACCGGGCCAAAATTAACAGACATGCGTCCCTGCGCGTCCTGCCCGTACCCTATCGAGATGAACACGACATCGCGCTCGTCGCCCTGCACCGTCTCCAGGTTTTTCACAAATAGGCGTTCACCATTCGGGCAAAATGCTTCAGCCGCACCGGTTAAACCCGCTGAATAC
Organism: Allostellaceae bacterium; assembly: GCA_035502295.1. GTDB lineage: Bacteria > Pseudomonadota > Alphaproteobacteria > ATCC43930 > CGMCC-115725 > DATARH01. The sequence continues at coordinate 1,908 of DATJUL010000271.1, forward strand.
ATTGCATCTTCAATGGCGTCGCGCTGTGCGACTGAAAAACAAGCGACGCCGAGCGATAAGTCGGGATGATCCCTCAGATGCCTCTCGACATACTCGGCAACTACTTGGGCCTCGGCCTGATTGCGGCCGGTTCCGCCCCGATCGTAGTGACCGGGCGGCGTCCGGACGAGCGTGAGGCCAAGCCCGTCATTCGACAGGTGCGGACTGGGCGGGAGAAGCAAGGCATCTGCGTAACAGGCGTGATTGGAGAGCGCTATAAGCGACGGATGGCGGCTGCGGTAATGCCAGCGCAGCATTCGCTCCGGCATACCTCTCGCCCGCGCTAGTGTCAAAATGCTCTCAAAATCTCGCGTGCGCCCCGGCGGTGCTTCATCCTCTTGCGGCTCGTCATCGTCATTGATCAGCATGCGGAAAAAGTTCGTTGGCGGTAGCTGCTTGTCATCGCCTACCACCACAATATGGCGGGCGCGCGCGACTGCGCCGAGCGCGTCTTCCGGGGGCACCTGACTGGCTTCATCGATCACGAGCAAATCAAACTCCGTTCGTCCCGGAGGCAGGAATTGCGCAACCGACAGCGGACTCATGAGAAATACCGGTTTTATCTTTTGGACGGCGGTCGCTGCGCGCTCCAACAACCGTCGTATCGGCAGATGCCGCCGCCTCTTGCCAATCTCGGCCCGAACGACGCCCATTTCGCCGGCGCTGCCGGTTGGTCGCTGCATTAGATATCGACTGAGTACCTCCGAGCGCGAGATTTCAATTCGCTTGCGATCAAGCGTCCGGAAGTTTTCCACGCACTCGGTTCGTAGCGTGCCGTCGATCTCATCGATGACAGGATCGTCAGAGCGGGCGCGTCGCCATAATGCTTCCGCGAGCAAAAGATCGGTTTTGGGGCGTGCGGTTGGCGGGTCAAGCGATCCGTCATAAAGTCCCGTCGCGATCACCTCCAACCCATTTGCACGCACCAAGTCGAGAGCCTTTCGCGCTCCGACCCAATCGTTGTAAACGTCAAGGGATGTGCGCCATTCATCGATGACGGCGGTCAGTTCGGCGATCGGTGCATCACGCCAACTCATCGTACCCAAGCGCGCCTCGGGCGCAGCGCCAGTCAGGGAAACAATACGATCGATGGCCGCCTCAAGGTCCCGCGCCGCATCTTCTGTGTTGGCGCTGAGGGCAGCCCATTCGATGCCGGCCGAGAGTACCTCCATTCGCAAAGGCGCCACACCGGCCAGGACTTCATCACACTGATCCACCCAAGAGATGAGGTTCTCGATATCTGACCATGATGAATCCTCGCCCGCCCACAGATCGCCGAGCACCGTATTTGCAAATGTCGCCTCGGCCGCGAGTAGTCGGCGTGCCTTTTGCGCGACCATAATCGAGTCTAGGAGAGCGACACGCTCCGCGTAAGTCCTGGGCGGAGCAGCTTGGCAGAGGCTATTTAGCTCGGCGACGGCTCGGCGATATTCGCCGCGTAAAACCCGAAACGTGTTTTGTCCGAAGATCGCGATGGCACGCCGAGTCGGCTCTAACTCTAGCTGCCAAACAACGTCACTTACCTTGCGGGCTAAGCTCTCGCGCCGATCCGCCCAATCCCGCCCGTGGTCATGAAGTGCGCGAATGCGGCTTCGGCTCGTGCGCCACGCTGGGTGCGTGAGCATGGCTCGCCCCTGAACTGGCATCTGAGCCAAGTGCCGAAGACCGGCAATTACCGTCGGCATGTCGATAAGCCGATGTTCGATCGCCCATCCGAGAGTTTGACGGACTGTACCGAGGCCCGACCATAACGCGGCAACGTGCAGCGCAGCCGCCGCAACCGCTTCACGCAACCTATCGGCATCGAACGGCGTCAGAAGATCGCCACTCGCGCCTCTCCAAGGATGAGCGGCCGGCGCGATTCCGAGTTTTTCAACCGCCGCCGCGGCTCGGTCAACTGACAACTCCGCAATGCCCAGTTGTTCAGCGTTCCAGTTACCTGGGGCGTCAAGGCGCTCGCCGAGTGGTTTGACGTTCTCGCCGTGGAGGTGGAGCACCTGCCCCATCACCTCGTAAGGCGTACGTCCGGACTGGCCTACCTCACGGTGGAGCGTTTCAGACCATCCGTTCAATTGATCACGCGCCGCTCGCAACGCGTCTAAGGTCCGGTGATCCTGAGGTACGGCGCCACCGGCGGTTAAGGCACGGTCCAGCGACGAAACAACGGCAGCTTTGGTTGCCTTCCTGCTATGCAGTTCAAGGCACAACGGTTCGAGGCCCGCAGCTTTGAGGCGGCTGTGAACCACATCGAGCGCGGCAGCCTTCTCCGCAACGAACAAGACCGACCGACCGCTGTGCACTGCCGCGGCTATGAGGTTCGCGATTGTCTGCGATTTGCCAGTTCCGGGCGGACCTTGGATCACAAGGTTTCGCCCGGCTTTAGCCTCCTCGACGGCGAGTGCCTGCGAGCTGTCCGCGTCTAGGACGTGGACGGCGGCGGCGATATCTATTTTCCTGTCAATGGGTTCGTCATCTTCCGCAAGCGGCGGTGCCGGGTCAAAGCCCTGCCCGTGGCCGAGCAAGGCGGAAACCAACGGATGAGCCAGCAGCCGGCCAGCCTCAGGCCAAGCGGACGGCGCAAGATCACGCCACATCAGGAATTTGGAAAACGTGAAGAAGCCAAGGCCACAGCCTGTGTGGTCCACTTGCCAGCGAGTTTCACCCGCGACGGCAGTCGTAACGGCCTCAAGATAAATTGAAGGGAGCCAGTCATCCTCCTCAGGCAACTCCGGCAATTCAACCTTGCTGATGGAGTGCAGCTTTTCCCTGAGGGAGACGTTGACCGTGAGGTCGTCGTCGCGGCAGCGCAATACGAACTGTTCGCGGCCCTGCCGGCGCTCGATTAACACGGGCAACAAAACCAACGGCGCCCAGCAAGGCTCATCCGAGCGCGAGTCCTCAAACCATTTCAGAAAGCCGAAAGCGAGGAACAGGATATTGACGCCCTGCTCCTCTTCAATGGTCCGCGCTTCCCGATAAAATTTAAGCAGCCTGCGATCAAGAATTTCAGCCGTTACCCGCGCTCGCAAGACTGGGAGTGCTCTAGATCTGGCCTCGGTGGTCGCCTCACTATCATCGTCGTCTTCGGGGCGGAAGGCGACCGCCTTCCCCTCTCTTGCGAGGCCTCCAAACACGGTGTCCGGATCGACATTGACGAATTCAAGGCAATGGATGCGCTTGCCCGTGCGCGGAGTATGCAACAGCCGGTTGCGGCGCGAGATGTCGATCAACTCTCTGCGCGCATCGTCTAAGGCGGCAGCAACGCGTTGCAGCCGTTGGTCCGAACCATCACTCAACGCGTGAAGGCTCCCCCTGAGGTTAGTCGCTTATACACTCCACGCCCCGAAGGAGCTAGGCGCTGTGTTCGAGCCGGGGGTCGCAGGCTGTCGGGCGGGACCGGCACTCTCGCCGCTGCGCCCGCCCATCAGCCGCTCGCGCAGTTCGTCATAGGCGGCATCCGACAGGCACCGCAGGATGATCCGCCGGGTGCGGTTCTTGTCGCGATCCTTATACGCGGTGAACTCGATCGATCGTGCGCGGAGCAGCGGCGCGATGCGGCGCAAGGCGCTGCCGATCTGGGCCGCCGTCGCCGGATACCAGCGCGCCCGCCGCTCGGCCTCGCTGCACACTTCGGCGAGCCGGCCCAGCAGCTCGGTCGCGGTGCCGTCGAAGCCATCAGCGAGCAACCCGGTACGCACAAGCACGGCCTCGATCGCCGGCACCAAGGGCGAGGCTTCGGCCGCCGCCGCCACCGCGTCGCTGCTGTTTTCTTCGTAATCGCGGATGAACCCAGCCGGCTCCGATCCCCAGCCGGGCGCGCATGCGGCACCCCAGCGCGCGAAATCGGCCATGCGCGGCAGCCGATCCATCTTGACATCGGGAAGCCGACGCAGCCCGCTGGCGACGATATCGCAGAGCGCACCGAGGATCGCCGGCCGAGCTGCCATAAAGGCACCCCAGAATTCGCGTTCCTCGCGGCGCTGATCGTTGGCGATCGGCGGCAACGTGATTGTCAATGCCCGGTCGGCGAGGTCGGGCCGCTGCGCCAGGTCGGCGATGCCGTTCAGCGCGATCGGCCGCTGCGCCGCGAAGATCGTTTCATCGCGGTCGGAATGAAGCTGGCGGGTCGCAAAGCCGCCGCCGGTCGAGAGACGGCACAGCGCGTCTGATAGCCAAGCCGGAACGGCGCTCAAATTGTCATACACCAACAGCCAGGAATTGAACGCCGTCACCACAAGGTCGCGCTCGTCTTTCGGCGCGCTGCGGATCGGCGCCGTGTTCGGATCGGTCAGCAGCCGGGCGATGCGTGCCAGCGTCGATTTCGCGGCACCCTGTTGCCCCGTCACCGCCAATATCGGGTAGGGCCCGGCCGGGCGCAGCGCCGCCGCGAGCCACGCGACGAACAGGCAGAAATCGGCGTCGGACTCGACATTGACGAACGGCCGCAAAACGGCCTCGATCATCTCGCCGGCCTCCGGCTCCGGCAGCGCCTCCATGCCGCGCGAGCGCAGAAACTTGACCGGTGCGCTGTCGACAATTTTCCACGGGCCGGCGGCGGTAATTTCAACGGCGCGCCACCGCGGGCAGCCGAGGTCGAGATAGATCATCCGCCCATCGTCACTCTCTGCAATACGGCGCCAAATGCGACAGCATGGGCCGCGGTTGAGAGCGATCCCTTTGGCGACGCGCAACGCCGCTTCGATCGCCTCGGCCGCCGGTGCGATACCGATCGCCTCATAAGCGTGCCAGCTCAGCCAGTTCTTGAACCCATCAAACGCGATTTCGTGGTTTTCGTGGTGGCTGTCTACCGGCACCATGGCATAGGCGATGCGCTCCGGGTCGTGCCAAAGCTCGGCATCGCTCAGCAGCTCGATCAGGAAATCTCGAGTTTTCGGTTTTCGGCTGCCGGCTTCTTCTGCGGCGTCGCTACCACCGGCCGGCGCTGCCGCCGCGATCAGCGCGGCGGCGCGCTCTCCAGTCCATCCTTCGGCCAGCGCGTCGGCAGCGTCCCATCCTTCTCCGACGCCCGCCGGCGGTTTAACGATCTCCACCGCTGGCGTCGGCGACAGCTTGCCGAGCATGTCCAGAACGTCGCCGGCATAGGCCGCACCCGGTTCGTCGGCGTCCGGCCAGATCGTGACGCTCCTCCTGGCCAGCGCCGACCAGTCGGCGGCCTTGGCGTTCTTGCTGCCGTCCGGCGACGTGATCGCGACGTAATCGGGAAGCAGCGCGGCGGCGGCATCGGCGGCCTTCTCGCCCTCGCACACCACAACCGGCGCCGCCGGCCGGGCGGCCATCCGATCGAGGCCATAGCGGGGTCGCGGCCTCCAAGGCGCGAGCCAGCGCCATTGACGCCCAAACCGCTTGTGCTCCGCATAGCTCAGCGGCTGGTAATCCTTTCCGCCGCCCTTCACGGCGAAACGCCAGCGGTAGTAGAGTAGCCGCCCGGCCGCGTCGCGGTACGCCCAGCGGTGCGACGGCGCGCCGAGCTTCGGATGCCGCTCGGGCGGCGCCGGCGCATCATCCGGCACGGGCAGGATGATCCGCCATTCCGGCTCGGCCGGGCGCAGCGGTACA
>DATJUL010000272.1:0-2244 GCA_035502295.1 Allostellaceae bacterium
CGCGCGCCGAAAAACCGAATTGGTCGAGATGCTGCAAGAGATGGTTGATTTCCGAGGCGCGCAGCAGGGCCTTGGTCGGGATGCAGCCCCAGTTGAGGCAGATGCCGCCCAACTCGTCGCGCTCGACCAGTGCGGTTCGCATGCCGAGCTGCGCCGCCCGGATCGCCGCGACATAGCCGCCCGGCCCGCCGCCGACCACGATGAGGTCGAATGAGGTTTCGGGCATGTTCCGTTACCTGTTTAAGGTCCCCGCTGCCTGCCATCTGAAAATTCAGGGTGAATTCAGGTCACAGCAGCATGGTCAGGGGGTCTTCGATCAATTTCTTGAACGCGGCGAGGAATTGCGCGCCGACCGCGCCGTCGACGACGCGATGATCGCAGGACAGCGTGCAGGTCATCATCGTCGCGACCGCGAGCTGGCCGTCGCGCGCGACCGGGCGCTGTTCGCCGGTGCCGACCGCGAGGATGCAGCCCTGCGGCGGGTTGATCACGGCGGCAAACTCCTTGACGCCGTACATGCCGAGGTTGGAGATCGAGAACGTGCCGCCCTGAAATTCGTCGAGCTTCAGTTTGCCGGCGCGCGCACGGGCGGCGAGGTCCTTCGTTTCCGCGGCGATCTGCGCCAGCCCCTTCTGGTCGGCCGCCCTGACGATCGGCGTGATCAGGCCGTCGTCGAGCGCGACCGCGACAGCGATATCGACGCGCTGCCATAAGAGGATCGCGTCGTCCGACCACGACGCATTGGCCGCCGGCACCTGGCGCAAGCCGAGCGCCGCGGCGCGGATCACGAAATCGTTGAGCGAGAGGCGATAGGCGTCGGACTTCGCGTTGAGCGCCGCGCGAACCTTCAGGAGTTCGTCGATCGCGCAGTCGATCGACAGGTAGAAATGCGGCACCGTCTGCTTCGATTCGGCGAGCCGGCGGGCGATCACGCGGCGCATCGGGTTGTGCGGCTTTTCCGAGTAGGGCGGGTTGCCGGCGAGCGCCAGCACCTGCTCCTTGGCAAAGACCGGCGCGCCGGCGGCAAGCGGAGCCGGCAGGGCGCCGGAAACTGCCGGGACCGGCGCGGGCTGTGCCGCCGGGCCGGGATGCGACAGCGCCGCCTCGATATCGGCCTTGACGACGCGGCCCTGCGGCCCGGACCCGCGGATCGCCGCCAGATCGATCCCGGCGTGATGGGCCATGCGCCGCGCCAACGGGCTCGCGAAAACCCGTGCACTGTCCTGCTGAATTGCGCCGTTGCCGCGCGCCGGCGCCGGCTGTTGCCCCTCACCCTCCCGCTTCGCGGGTCCCTCCCTCTCTCCGCTTGCGGGGAGAGGGGCCGCCGGCGCCGGTGATGGCCCGGCCGTCGGCGTGAAATCGGCAAGCGCCGCCGCGTCGTCGCCCTCTTCCAGCAGCACGGCAATCGGCTGGTTGACCTTGACGCCCTGCGCGCCCTCGGGAACGATGATCCGGCCGAGGCGTCCCTCATCCACCGCCTCGTATTCCATCGTCGCCTTGTCGGTCTCGATCTCGGCGATGACATCGCCGGCATGCACCGCATCCCCCTCCTTCTTCAGCCAGCGGGCGAGGTTGCCTTCGGTCATCGTCGGCGACAGCGCCGGCATGCGGATCTCGATGGGCATTTGCGGACCTCTAACCGCCGGTTTGCAGCGGGCTCCCCTCACCCGCCTCGCTGCGCTCGGCACCTTCTCCCCGCCTGCGGGGAGAGGGCTGGGGTGAGGGGCACTTCACCGGTACGCCACCTCGCGGGCGGCGGCGACGATGTCCTCGACCTGCGGGGTGGCGAGGCGTTCGAGATTGGCGGCATAGGGCAGCGGCACGTCCTTGCCGGTCACCCGCACGAGCGGCGCATCGAGCCAATCGAAGCAGTGCTCCATGACCACGGCGGCAATCTCGGCGCCGATGCCGGCAAACGGCCAGCCTTCCTCGACCGCGACGATGCGGTTGGTCTTTCTGACCGATTGAGCGAGCGTGTCGACATCGAACGGCCGCAGCGAGCGCAGATCGACGATCTCCGCGGAAATCCCGGCTTTCGCCAATTCCTCGGCGGCCTGCAGCGCCAGCTTCACCATGCGCGAGAAAGCAACGATCGTCACCTGTTCGCCGGGCCGCGCGATGCGGGCCTTGCCGATCGGCACGAGGTAGTCCGGGTCGTCCGGCACCGGGAAGCTTTCGCCGTAGACCAATTCGTGTTCGAGAAAGATGACCGGGTTGGGATCGCGGATCGCCGATTTGAGGAGA
>DATJUL010000273.1:0-3519 GCA_035502295.1 Allostellaceae bacterium
CGAGCCGAGGCCGCGGGAACCGAAGCTGTCGGGCAACAGGACGATGTGGCCCTGGCCCGCCAGGGTCTCGGCCCATTGCGCATCGCGGCTGGGCACCGGGCCGCCGCAACCGTGCAGGGCGACGACGGCCGGGGCGCGGACTGTGCCGGCGGGGCGGACCAGGGCGGCATCGAGCACGACCGAGCCCGGCTCGGGGATGCGGACGTGCTGAACGCTGAGGGCGGTGTGGTGAAGCAGGGCGAGCAACGCCAGAAACTTAGTGCCCAACAGCGAGCTCGTTGACGGAATTGACGCTGGATTCGGCCTCGCCCAGCGATTCCTCGATCGCGGCGCCGGCCGACGGTGATAACGACCTGTTGGCAACTGCAATGCCTTTCAGGCTCTCGAGCAGTCAATCCGGCGCCGGGAGGACGCCCGGCGCGGTGCCGCAGCTTCGAGATGCCCATATCGGACGACTCCCAACGGGCATTGTTACGACGATAGCGCACGCCATCGGGTACGCGATACGCCACATGGGCCGCGCGCCATGAACGCGCTGCCGAACGCCCGCCCGGCGGATCACGTTCGTTTTCGGTTACAGGCGCAATCACAATTCGAACCGGCGCTTACTCTCCTCCGCCGCGGAGCACCGCAAGGTCACAGCCCTCGTCCGCCTGCAGCACCTGCTCGGCGACGATCCGGTCCCAGCCGCGTGCCGGCCGCGGCGGTGGGTACCAGCGAGTACGGCGGCGGACCAGTTCGTCCTCGGCCACCAGCAGGTCGATCCGCCGGTCCCGCACGGAGAGGCGGATCCGGTCGCCCGTCTCGATCAACCCGAGCGGCCCGCCGGCGGCCGCTTCCGGCGTGACGTGCAGCACGATCGTGCCGAACGCGGTGCCGGACATCCGGCAGTCGCTGATGCGGATCATGTCTTTCACACCGGCGCGGGCGAGCTTTGCCGGGATCGGCAGGTAGCCCGCTTCCGGCATGCCCGCCGGGGTCAGCGGACCGGCATTCTTCAGCACCAGGGCGTCTTGCTCGGTCACGTCCAGGGCCGGGTCGTCGATACGGGCGGCCAGGTCCTGGAGCCCGTCGAACACCACCGCCCGGGCTTCGGTCTCGAACAATGCCGGCGTCGCGGCGCTGCGCTTGAGGATGGCGCCGCGCGGGGCGAGCGAGCCGAACAGCGCCACCAGTCCGCCGACTGGCGACACCGGCTCGGCGCGCGCGCGGATATAGCGGCGATCGACGAAGTCGGGCTGGGTCAGGCGTTCGCCGAGCGTCGCCCCGGTCACGTCGCGCGCATCGTGGTGCAGCAGGTCACGCAATTCCCACAGCAGCGCCGGCATGCCGCCGGCGGCGTGGAAGTCCTCCATGTAGCCTTCGCCGGTCGGCTTGAGGTCAACCAGCACCGGCGTGCTGTCTGAGAGATCGTTCAGCCGGCCCAGGCCGATGCGGATGCCACGCCGACCGGCAACGGCGGTCAGGTGGATCAGCGCATTGGTCGAGCCGCCGAGGGCCAGCAGCACGCGCAGCGCGTTCTCCACCGAGTGCTCGGTGATGATCTCGGATGGCCGGATCGGCGCCGCGATCAGTTGCATCGCCAGCGTCCCCGCTGCTTCGGCGGCACGCAGCCGGTCGGCGTGCACCGCCGGGATGCTGGCAGTGCCGGGCGGCATCATGCCCAGCGCTTCGGCGATGCAGGCCATGGTGCTGGCGGTGCCCATCACGCCACAGGTCCCGGCGGTGGTGGCGAGGCGGCCTTCGATTTCGCCGATGCGTTCGCGCGAGACCCGGCCGGCCCGATACTGCGCCCAGTACCGGCGGCAATCCGTGCAGGCCGACAAACGCTCGCCCTGGAAGGACGTGGCCAGCATCGGCCCGGTGACGAGCTGCACGCAGGGGATGTCGGCCGATGCCGCGGCCATGAGCTGCGCCGGGACGGTCTTGTCGCAGCCGCCCACCAGCACGGCGGCGTCCATCGGCTGCGCCGTCAGCATCGCTTCCGTGTCAAGCGCGGCGAGGTTGCGGTAGTGCATCGAGGTCGGGAACAGCGACGGCTCGCAGAGCGAGAGGGTGGGGAAAGCAAGCGGAAGCCCACCGGCGGCCAGCACGCCCCGCTTCACCGCCTCGACCAGTTCGGGAACCATGCGGTGGCAGTTGTTGTAGTCGGAGCGGGTATCGACGATGCCGACCACGGGACGGTCGAGCATGGCCTGGGAGTAGCCCATGGATTTCGCGAAGGAGCGCCGCAGATAGAGCGCGAAGTCGCGGTCGCCGTAATTGGCGGCGTTGCGGGCCAGGCCCCGCGGCCGAGAGTTCTCGATCATGCTGGGAATGCTAGTCTCGCGTGCCGGGGAGGACAATTGGACGAAGCGCCGCTGGTCGGCGTTGTGGCCGGTCATCGATTCTTCCTTTGCAATGTTGACGGCAAGCGAAGGGTTGACGACTGGTTGGTACGAGACCGAAGTGACCCACGCGGTGGCGCCTGAGTGGTTCCATTCGCGGCTCCTGAACTGATGTCGCGCGGGATGACTTCTATCAATTGACGCCGGCACCCGCTTATTTAGCCAAGGAGCCTGATTGTCGCGGTCGTATGATGATTTTCATGCTTCCGCCACGTCACCCATGTCCGAAGGGCGGGACGTGGCGCCGATGCGGCCTTCAGCCAGTCGATAATATCGGGATCTTGTCGCGCGGCACGAGTGAGTTGGCTGCTGCATTTACGGGCGATTCATTCGAGCAATTGGAGCGCCGAGAACAGATCATGGAATTGTGTTAGCGGCAAACTACAGTGATAGGTTAGGTCGGTTATTCTGCGATCGTGCGTAAATAAACTGCGATTGGAGCAAAGAGTCGGGCGAAAATGGTCTTGTGATTTTTCATGGGGATTGCTATGGGCGAGCAAAACCATCATCTGAATAGATCAAATTCAGAAGTTCACACCCCAATTTTCTACCCGGACAGCAATTTTATCTATTTACATGCAGCCCTTCCCGTGGCATTTACGGTTTGTCGATCACGCACTTACGGTTTGTCGATCACGCACTTACGGTTTGTCGATCACGCACTCGGAGGTTCCCCTATGTTTCCATCTGACGATGTCAACAAGTCGAAGATCAGCACGACTCAGGCGGATTCCGCCACCCCGACCGCTGCTGCGATTGTAACTAATTCCGCGGCTCGGGACACGAAAGATTCTGGCCGCGTTCGCATTGGCGGCGGGATGATGCGCTTCGACACAAAGGATTCCGGTCGCGTCCGCATTGGCGGCGGGATGATGCGCTTTTAATTCCTTCAGGTGGTGCCGGGCATCCCCCGCGCAGCGCGGGATGCCCCGCCTGTCTTAATGCAAAGAACATGCACGAGAACCGCACTGTCGAGTTCTTTCGTCTAATTCAAGAGGCCAGACCACCAAAACGAGCCGAACGCGCGGCGGCAGGGTACTTGCCGAGCCGCGCGATGCGCTACTGCGACGCTCTGACCTCGGCCACCGCGTACGGCTACTGGATTTTCCCGCCCATCGATATCCGGTTGCTG
>DATJUL010000274.1:0-45917 GCA_035502295.1 Allostellaceae bacterium
CAGCACCAAAAACGCTGCCAGCGCCAGCAGTTGCAACAGCAATAAGGGTCGCAGGCTGGAGATTCCGGCCTGTTCGAGAGCGCCCGCCAGCAGGCGCGTCAGCAGCAGCACAAGCATGAAGACCGGGACCGCCAGGATGTAGGAGAATACGGCAGGGTTGCCGGCGACGAGATGGGCCGCCAGCACGACCAGATTGCCGGTGATGTGGGCCGTGAAGAGCCCGCTCATGCCGAGGAAACCGATCGTGTCGGTCGCGCCGGCGATGCCGCTGAGCACTCACGGCAAGGCGCTGGCGAGCCGCTCGACCGCCGGCATGTCTGGGCTTCCTCGGACTAACGATCGCGCGGCAGTGCTTCTCATTGCAGGCACCGGCTCGACCTTGGTCTCGGCTCCGCTTGTGAATCGGGCCCCGTTCAATCTCCCCGGCTCGCGATATACTGTTTGACCATTTTTGCCGGATCGACGACGCGGTCGAATGTCGCCTCGTCGACAAAGCCGAGCTGCAGCGCCGCCTCTTTCAGCGTCAAATCGGTGTTCATTGCGTGGTGCGCGATCGCGGATGCCTTGTCGTAGCCGATCACCGGCGCCAATGCCGTCACCAGCATCAGCGAGCGGTCTACGTATTCAGCGATCTTCTTGCGGTTCGGCCGCGCGCCTTCGACGAGGAACTGGCGGAAGTTGGTGCAGCCGTCGGCCAATAGCGTGATTGACTGGGCGAGATTGGCGATCATCAGCGGCTTGTAGACGTTCATCTCCAGATAGCCGCCGGCCCCGCCGAACCCGACCGCGACGTCGTTCGCCATGACCTGCACGGCGATCATCGTCAGCGCTTCCGCCTGCGTCGGATTGACCTTACCGGGCATGATCGACGAGCCGGGCTCGTTTTCCGGGATCGAGAGCTCGGCGAAGCCGGCGCGCGGCCCGCATGACAAGAGCCGGATGTCGTTGCCGATCTTGTAGAGCGAGACCGCCAGCGTGCGCAGCGTGCCGGACAGCTGGACGAGCGCGTCGTGCGCGCCTTGGACGGCGAATTTGTTCGGCGCGCTGACAAACGGCAGTTCGGTGAGCCGGGCGATTTCGGCGGTAGCCGTCTCGGCGAAACCGGGCGCGGCATTGATCCCGGTGCCGACCGCGGTGCCGCCGAGCGCGAGCCGGTAGATGCCCTTCAGCGCCGCATCGATCCGTTCGAGGTCATCGGACTGCATGCCCGCATAGCCGGACCATTCCTGGCCCAAGGTCAGCGGCGTCGCGTCCTGCATGTGGGTGCGGCCGATCTTGACGATGTCGTCCCATTCCGCGGCCTTGGCGGCGATCGCGTCGCGCAGCGTCGTCAACGCCGGAACCAGTCGCTGCTTCACATTGACCGCAGCCGCGATATTCATTGCCGACGGGAAGGTGTCGTTCGAGGATTGCGACATGTTGACTTGGTCGTTTGGATGCACCGGCTGCTTGCTGCCGAGCGGCGTTCCCGCCAGCTGGCAGCAGCGGTTCGAGATAACCTCGTTGACGTTCATGTTGAATTGTGTGCCGCTGCCGGTCATCCATACGTGCAGCGGGAACATGTCGTGGTGTTGGCCGGCGAGGATCTCGTCGCAGACCCGCAGGATGAGGTCGTGGATCTGGCCGTCGAGGCGGCCGCCGGCGTAGTTGGCCGCGGCCGCAGCGCGCTTCAGAACCGCGTAGGCGGTGATCATCTCGCGCGGGATCAGGTCGTGGCCGATGCTGAAGTGCTGCAGCGAGCGCTGCGTTTGCGCTCCCCAGAGCTTGTCGGCGGGGACCTCGATCTCGCCCATCGAGTCGCTCTCTCGTCGTGTCCCGGTCGCGGAAACGTCAAGGTTTGGATGCGCCGCATCGTTCATATCGCCGCTCCTCCGATGTCATTGGGATACTTAATGCAGCTCCACCGGCGGACCGATCCGACGCGACAGACCGCGTGCCAGCAAGTCCAATACGGCGGCCGGGTACCTTGCAAGGCCTGCTCGCGCAGCATGCGCGAACGAGCGGTACATGAGCCCGGCAAAGAGACCCTCGATGAAGAAGCCAAGAGGAAGCCCATCATGTCAGACCACAAGCCGCTGCGGAATGGGCTGCGCGGCAGCCAACCGGTCACCTGGCCGAGGGTCCACAAGATCGCAACGAGCGCGACCGTCGACCAGTGAAACCAGACCGTGGCCGCATCGTAGTGCTCGTCCCGTCGCGTTTGTGCACACGGCGCCGAACGAACGATCCCTGCGGGTGGCATTGGATGGCGCTCCGGGTTCTACGTCACTCCCGGTAGACGGGCCGGTAGGCCTGGGCGCGGATCAACGCGCCGACATCATCCGGTCGCGGCACGCGAGCAAGGCCGTTGTCGAAGATATAAGCGGCGACCCGCTCGGCGACATGCAGCGAGGCTTCCAGGATGTGGCTCTGCGGCGGATAGATGAGCCCCGTCGCGAGGTCCTCTTCGGTCACCTGTTCGGCAACCGCCCTTGCCGCGATGATGAACATCTCCTCGGTGACCCGCATCGCTTCGGTGGCGAACACTGCCATGCCCATCGCCGGAAAGATGTAAACGTTGTTTCCCTGGCCCGGCACGAACTTGTGGCCGGCGATCTCGACCGGCGGGAACGGGCTGCCGCTGGCGAAAACCGCCCTGCCGTCGGACCAGCGATATGCCTCTTCGGCCGTGCATTCGGAGCGCGAAGTCGGGTTCGAATAGGGAAAGACGATCGGCCGCTCGTTGATCTGGGCCATCGCTTCGATGACCTCGCGCGTGAACAGTTTCGGCACGGTGCTGACGCCGATGATGCCGGTCGGCCGGATCGCCCTGACGGCTTCGACAAAGGTCGACACCGCGGGCCGATCCTGCGCGAACGGCTTCTGGAAATCCGCCAGATCGGTCCGCGAGGTGACAAGCAGGCCATTGATGTCGAACAGGGCGTTGCGCTGCCGCGCCTCGGCGATGTCCATGCCCTCCATTGCTATGGCCTGGCTGATCAATTCGGCAATGCCGGTTCCCGCCGAACCGCCGCCGAGAAAGAGGAAGCGCTGCTCGGTGAGTTTCTGTTTGGTGATGCGCAATGCGGCGAAGATGCCGGCCAGCGCGATTCCCGCGGTTCCCTGGATGTCGTCGTTGTAGGTGCAGATCCTGTCGCGATAGCGCCCGAGGATCGGGACGGCGTTGATGTTGGCGAAATCCTCCCACTGGATGCAGCATTTCGGATAGAGCGTCTCTGCCGCATCGACAAACTCGTCGACAAAGGCCAGGTACTCGTCGCCGCGGACACGGTGCCGGCGCAGGCCGAGATAGAGCGGGTCCTCGAGCAGCTGCTCGTTGTTCGTGCCGACATCGAGGACGACCGGCAAAGCGTATTGCGGCGGTACGCCGGCGCAGGCGGTGTAGAGCGCCAATTTGCCAATTGGGATGCCCATGCCGCCGGCGCCCAGGTCGCCGAGGCCGAGGATCCGCTCGCCATCCGTCACGACGATGAAGCGCACATCCTGTTCCGGCCAGTTGCCGAGGATCTCCTTGACCCGACCGCGCGCGCTGATCGGCAAATACATACCCCGCGCCGAACGGAAGATATGGGCAAACTTCTGGCACGCCTCGCCGACCGTCGGGGTATAGACGAGCGGCATGTAAGTCGCCGGATCGGACATCAGCACGGCGTAGAACAACGTCTCGTTGCGCGCCTGCAAGTCGGACAATACGAGGTATTTCTGCAGATCGTCATCGAGATTGGCGATCTCGCTGTGCCGGCGCGCGATCTGCAAATCGATGTTCGTGACGGCCGGGGGCAGCAACCCTTCGAGGCCGTATTTCCGGCGCTGTTCCAGCGTGAAGGCGGTGCCTTTGTTGCGTCTCGGGTCGTGCAGCAGCGCTTGGCCGTGAAGACCTTCGGGGGTCCGAGTGTCGATCGTATGGGGCATCGCGTGTTCTCCGCTGGATTAGGGGGACAAATGGCCGGCGCCGAGCGCGAGCGGCAGGACGCACAGCGAGCGCACGCCCTGCGCGCCGTGGATCAACACACCTTCGATGTCCGCGGTGGCCGACGGGCCGGTGTGGAATGCGGCATAGCGACGGTTGCGCAATTCGGGCCGGCGATAGGCGTGGTGCAGGTTGACGACGATGTAGGCGGGGTCGAGCAGGACGATCAGGTGCTGCGCTAGATAAGCGAGCGCATTGATCTGGAGATCCGCGTCGGTCAGCAGCACCGAGCCGGTCTCGGCGACGGCGAAGGCGGCGCGGACGATCGCGACATCGACGTCCGCCAGATCCTGCGGCCGTCCGACGCTGCCGATGGCGCGGCTGCCGACGATCTCCGGCACGATCGAGCATACAACCTTGGCAGCGGCAATCTTGTCGCGCACCGGCATGAGCGGATCACCCGCTGCGGGCGGATGGAGAAATGCGCCGCCCATTCGCTGCAGGCTGTCCTTGAACATCCACAGCAACAGCGGCCGCGGCTTGCCGTCGAACAGCGGTACGTCGGGGAGCGGCCGATCGAGCCGCGGCCGGTTTTGCCGGACCGACGCCAGGATATCGTCGCGGCTCGTCATTCTTTTGCTCCGCGGTTCGCCTGGTACCAGCCGTGAAAAGTCTCTTTCGGCGGATGCGGCACCTCGCGATGGCGGCCCCAGGCGTTGAGGCCGTTGTAAATGACGAAGCGCGGGAGATGAGCGAGCGCCGTATCGGCGGCGGCAATCGCAGCGCGGTAGGCCGCGGGATGCGACAGCAATTCGCCGGCCGCCTTCATTGCCACGCGCTTTGCCAGCGGCACCTCGTGCCGCTTCACCAGTTCGCGGCGCCAGGCGTAGATCTGCTCGTGGATGTTGATCTTGACCGGGCAGACATTGCTGCAGCTGCCGTTCAATGTCGAAGCGAACGGCAGATTGCTGTATTTGTGCGCATTGAATGTCGGATCGATGATCAGGCCGATCGGCCCCGAATAGGTGGCGCCGTAGCTGAGACCACCGCTGCGCCGATAGACCGGGCAGGTATTCATGCAGGCGCCGCAGCGGATGCATTTGAGTGAAGTCCAGAATTCTTCCATGCCGAGGCGGTCGGACCGGCCGTTGTCGACCAAGACGAAATGCATCTCGCCGCCTTCTCGCGGTCCCCTGAAGTGCGAGGTGTATTGCGTGATCGGCGAGCCCAATGCGCTGCGCGACAACAGGCGCACGAATACCGCCAGATCGTCGAGGCGCGGTATGATCTTCTCGATGCCGATCGAAGCGATGTGCAGTTTCGGCACATTGGCCGAGAGGTCGGCATTGCCCTCGTTGGTGCAGACGACGACGCTGCCGGTCTCGGCGACCGCGAAATTGCAGCCGGTCATGCCCGCATCGGCGGCGAGGATCAGCGGCCGCGTCGCTTGGCGCTGCGCCTCAGCCAAGTAGTGCACGTCGCTGTTGTCGGGATCGGTGCCGATCGTCCTGGCGAACACCTCGGCGACATCGGTCCGCAGTTTGTGGACTGCGGGCACGACGACATGGCTCGGGTCCTCGTTGTCGAGCTGCTGGATGCGCTCGCCGAGATCGGTCTCGACGACGTCGATGCCGACCGAGGCCATGTAGGGCCGGAAGCCGCATTCCTCGGTCAGCATCGACTTGCTCTTGATCAGCGACTTGGCGCCGTGATCCTGCAGGATGCCGTGGACGATGCGGTTGTGCTCGGCGGTGTCCTTCGCCCAATGCACATGAACGCCGTTCGTGCGCGCATTGGCCTCGAACTGTTCGAGATACTCGTCAAGGCGCGTCAGCGCATGCTCCTTGATCGCCGCGGCCAGCTCGCGCAATTCCTCCCACTCGTCGATGCCGTGCATCTCTCGGTCGCGCTTCTGCCGCAGGTCCCATAGGCGCTCGTCATGCATCATCTCGTGCGCGGGCGCGGCGATGAAACGCGCGGCGGCTTCCGCCTGATCGATCGGGCGCCGACCATGGGCCTCGGCGCCGCGCGGCTGCGGCTCGGGGCGCGGCCGCAGCGGCTTCGAAGCCGCCTCGGCATGATCGAGGCGGCGGCCGTCGCGGACGATTGCCTCGGCGTCATCCGATGCCAGCAGCTCGGGGTGCAGCATCGGCTCAGGGGCGGTCATGCGCTGGCTCCATTCAGGATCTGGGCGATGTGGATGAATTTGATCGGCACGCCGATTCGCTCGGCGCAACCCTGCTGATGCATCAAGCAGGAGCTGTCGGCCGAGACGATGTACTCGGCGCCCGCGCGGGCATGGTCGCTGACCTTGTCGTAGCCCATCTCGGTCGACACGACCTCCTCGAAGACCGAGAAGGTGCCGCCGAAACCGCAGCATTCGTCGGGGCGCGCCGGGGTAACGAACTCGATCCCCTCGACTTTCGACAGCACGTCCAAGGGTTTCGAGTAGAACGGCTCGTGCAGTTCCGAGGGTGTCGCGTGCTTCAGCCGCCGCAAGGTGCCGCAGCTGTTATGCAATCCGACCCGATGTGGAAACCGCGCCCACGGAAAAGCTTCGACCTTCAGGATGTCGTGCAGGAATTCGACCAATTCGTAGGTGCGCGCACGGACTTCCCGTACTTCGGCGGTCTGTTCTATCGCGTCGAAATTGTCGCGCACGTGGTGGACGCAGCTGCCGGACGGCGCGACGACGTAGTCGAAGCCGGCAAAATTGCGCACGAACAGCGCCTCGGTATCGGCGCACTCGGCGTTGAACCCGCTATTAGCCATCGGCTGGGCACAGCAGGTCTGGTCGCCCGGATAGATGACCTCGTGGCCGAGGCGCTCCAGTAATTCGAGCGTGGCAACGCCGACCTCCGGAAAGAAGGCATCGATGTAACAGGGGATGAAAAGCCCGATGCGCACGCGTCACCTCGTTCAAAATGGTCGTCCCTCACGCAGCTAGGCGGAGGTGTGGGCCTTGCCAAACCTCGGCCAGGGCATCGACGAGCGCATCGATGTCGGCATCGCTGTGCAGCGGTGTCGGTGTCAGCCGTAACTTCTCGGTACCACGCGGTACCGTCGGATAGTTGATCGGCTGGATATAGATGCGATGCTGGTGCAGCAGCTGGTCCGAGGCTGCTTTGCAGCGCGCCGCATCGCCGATCAGCACCGGCACGATATGGCTCTGCGACGGCATGACAGGCAATCGGGCCGCGATTAAACGCTGCTTCACCAGCACAACGCGCTCCTGATGGCGCTGACGCTCCTCCCCGCTCTGCTTTAAATGGCGCACCGCGGCGAGCGCGCCGGCCGTCAGGGCGGGCGGCAGTGAGGTCGTGAAGATGAAGCCCTGAGCATGACTGCGCACATAGTCGACGAGTGCGGCCGAGCCGGTGATGTAGCCGCCCATCACGCCGAACGCCTTGGCCAGCGTGCCCTGAATCACGGTCGGGACGCGCGCGACGCCGTCGCGCGCGGCGATGCCGCTGCCGCGCGGGCCATAGAGGCCAACGGCGTGAACCTCGTCGAGATAGGTCATTGCGCCGTATCGCTCGGCGACGTCACACAGCTCGGCGATTGGCGCGATGTCGCCATCCATCGAGTAGACCGACTCAAAGCAGACGAGCTTCGGCCGCTCGGCAGGCAGCCCGGCGAGGATGCGGGCCAGGTCATGCGGATCGTTGTGTTGGAAAATGTGCTTCTCGGCGCGGCTGTTGCGGATGCCGGCGATCATCGAGGCGTGGTTCAGTGCGTCCGACACGACGATCATGCCGGGTATCGTTTGCGCCAAAGTCGACAGCACCGCTTCGTTGGCGACATAGCCGGAGGTAAAGACCAGCGCCGCCTCGCGCCGGTGCAGGTCGGCGAGTTCGGCTTCCAGCAGCAGGTGCAGATGGGTGTTGCCCGAGATGTTGCGGGTGCCGCCGCTGCCGGCGCCGAACTTGCGGGTGGCGCCGATCATCGCCTCGACCACCGCCGGGTGCTGGCCCATGCCGAGATAGTCGTTCGAGCACCAGACCGTGACTTCGCCGCCGACGCGGTGATCGAAGGCGCGCGGAAAGCGGCCGCAACGCCGTTCGAGATCGGCGAACATGCGGTAGCGGCCCTCTGCGCGAAGACCGTCGAGGCGCTCTTTGAAAAAGCCTTCGTAGTCCATCTTCGTCACCTTCTCTTCGCTCGGCGCCAGGGCACTCACGAGACACTGTTCTTGTAGGCAGACCCCGCCGAGAACCCTGCCGCGGCAGCGGGAGGCTGAGGGGCGAACACCGTAGAGATCGGAGCCTGCACCCTCACCCGCGCTCGGCCATCATTCGCTTGGTATTGGCGATCGCGCGCGCCGGGTTGAGCCCCTTTGGGCAGGCGCTGGTGCAGTTCATGATCGTGTGGCAGCGATAGAGGCGAAACGGGTCCTCGAGCCGGTCGAGGCGCTCGCCGGTGCGCTGATCGCGGCTGTCGGCGAGCCACCGGTAGGATTGCAGCAGGATCGATGGGCCGAGATACTTGTCGGGATTCCACCAATAGCTCGGACACGAGGTCGAGCAGCAGAAACACAGGATGCACTCCCACGACCCGTCGAGCTGGGCCCGCTCCTGTGGTGACTGGCGGCGCTCGCGGTCGGGCGGCGGCTGGTCGCTTTGCAGCCAAGGCTCGATCAGTTCGTACTGCGCGTACAATCCCGTGAGATCGGGGACGAGGTCTTTCAGCACCGTCATATGCGGCAGCGGCGTGATCCGGCTCGTCCCTTTCTTCAGATCGTCGATCGGGGTCAGACAGGCGAGCCGGTTCTTCCCGTCGATGTTCATCGCGCAGGAGCCGCACACGCCCTCCCGGCACGACCGCCGGAAGGACAGTGTCGGGTCGATCTGGTCATTAATCTTGATCAATGCGTCGAGCACCATCGGCCCGCAGTGATCGCGATCGATGTCGAACGTATCCATCTGCGGGTTGGCATTCTTTTCCGGGTCCCAGCGATAGATCCGAAAGCTCTTGACATGCTCGGCGGGTTTCGGCAGCGCCCAGTGCTTGCCTTCGCCGACCTTCGAGTTTGCGGGGAGGGTGAATTCGGACATTGCGGTGGCCTCGTTCGTCCTAGTGGGTGCGCTCGGCGGGTGGGAAGCTCGGCGCCTCGTTGGAGAGCGCATGGAGGTGCACCGGGCGGTAGGCGAAGCGAACGTTCCAGTCCGCGTCCTTCCACGCGCAGGTGTGTTTCAGCCAGTTCTCGTCGTCGCGCTTGTGGTAATCCTCGCGCGCATGCGCGCCGCGCGACTCGGTGCGTGCACAGGCGGAATGCGCAATGACGACCGCCTGATCTGCGAGATTGGCGAGTTCAAGAGCCGAGACCAACGCCACATTCCACATCAGCGACGGGTCGTCGACTGTGACGCGCTCCAGCGGGTCGCGCAGGGCTTCGAGCTTCTGCAAGCCCTCCTGCAAGGTATCGCCGCGGCGAAAGACGGCGAAGCCCGCTTGCATCGTTTCCTGCATCAACGGCCGGATCTCGCCGGGCTTGTTGCCGCCCTTGCTGTGGCGCATCCGGTCGAAGCGCTCGATGGCGCGCTCCTGCGAATGGCCATTGGCCTCCGGCACCCGCGATCCCGGCTTGACGATCTCGGCCGCGCGCAATGCCGCGGCGCGCCCGAAGACGACCAGGTCCAACAGGCTGTTGGTGCCGAGCCGGTTGGCGCCATGTACCGAGACGCAGGCCGCTTCGCCGATCGCCATCAGCCCCGGCACCACCGCGTCCGGGTCGTCCTTGGTCGGGCAGACGACCTCCGCCCTGATCGTCGTCGGGATGCCGCCCATCACGTAATGGACGGTCGGGATCACCGGGATCGGCTGCTTATGCGCATCGACGCCGGCAAATATGCGCGCCGTCTCGACAATGCCGGGCAGGCGCTGATCGAGGACCTCCGCCGGCAGTTGCTCGAGGTGCAGGTAGATGTGGTCCTTTTTCTCGCCGACGCCGCGCCCCTCGCGGATCTCGATCGCCTCGGCGCGGCTGACGACGTCGCGAGAGGAGAGATCCTTCTCGCGCGGCGCATATTTGGGCATAAAGCGCTCACCCGTGCTGTTGGTCAGATAACCGCCCTCGCCCCGCGCGCCCTCGGTGATCAGGCAGCCGGCGCCGTAGATGCCGGTCGGGTGGAACTGGATGAATTCCATGTCCTGCAACGGCAGCCCGGCGCGCAATACCATCGCATTGCCGTCACCGGTGCAGGTGTGCGCGGAGGTGCAGGATTGGTAGACCCGGCCGCACCCGCCGGTCGCAATGACCGTCATATTGGCGCGGAAGCGATGGATCGATCCGTCTTCCAGACACCAGGCCAGCAATCCATGGCAGGCGCCATTCTCGTCCATCAGCAGGTCAGTGGCAAAATACTCGATAAAGAAGCGCGCCTGGTGCTTCAGGCATTGCTGGTAGAGCGTGTGCAATATCGCGTGGCCAGTGCGGTCCGCGGCGGCGCACGCCCGATAGGCCATGTCGCCCTTCGCATATTCGGTCGTGTGCCCGCCGAAGCGGCGCTGATAGATCGTCCCGGCCTCGGTGCGGCTGAACGGCACGCCCAAATGCTCGAGCTCGATGACCGCGGGGATCGCCTCGCGGCACATGTATTCGATGGCGTCCTGGTCGCCGAGCCAGTCCGAGCCCCTGACCGTGTCAAACATGTGCCAGCGCCAGTCGTCCTTTTCCATATTGCCGAGCGCGGCACTGATGCCGCCCTGCGCGGCGACGGTGTGGCTGCGGGTCGGGAACACCTTGGTGACGCAGGCGGTGTTGAGGCCCGCCGCGACGATGCCGAGGGTTGCGCGCAATCCGGCCCCTCCGGCGCCGAGGACGACGACGTCGAATGAATGATCGATGATGTCGTAGCTGTTGGGCATTGTTGGCCTCCCTATCGACCGAGGAACAGCTTGAGGACAGCGAGCACGCTGGCGCCGGCCAGCACGATCGCAGTAGCGCGCACCAGCAGCTCGGCGGCGACCAGCCGGGCGCGCGCGTGCATGTAGTCGACGAGGACCGAGCGCAACCCGACGACCGCATGCGCGAACAACGCCAGCACAAAGAGGATGGTCAGCAGCGCCGGCACCGGCGAACTCAGCCATTGCGCCGCGGTCACTTGGTCGGATCTGGTCAGCCGCAGCATCGAGGCCACGAAATAGAGCCCCAACGGAATGAGTGCCAGCGCTGTGCGACGCTGCAACCGCCATTCCCGCAGGCCGTCACGGGCACTGCCTAGATGGCGCACGCGGCGCAGCACGTTTTCGTCGCGCAGTGCGGTCGCATTCGGCAAAGAGCGTGTGTTTGCCATCGCAACCTCCGTTAGATCAGCCATACTGAGAGCCAGGCGAGCAAAGTCAGCAGGACCGTCGCCACGAGCACGGCATAACCGCTGAGATGAGCCTTGCGGATTTCGAACCCGTAGCCGGCGTCGCAAACGAGGTGCCTGATGCCATTGCACAGATGGTAGAAGAATGCGACCGACCAAAGAAACAACAGCAGCACCCCTACCGGCGAGGCGATCAAGGCGTGCGTCGCCGCGAAGACTCGGCCGCCCGCCGCCACGGCAATGAGCCACCAGGCGAGCAGAATCGAGCCCACAGCCAGTGCAATACCGGTGAGCCGATGCAGGATCGACAGGCCGGACGTGATCTGAAAGTGGTACCACGTCGGAAACATGAACGGCGACAATGGGCGTTCCATGGCTATGCTTGCTCCTCGCTTTTTCCAAGATGTGGAGAAGGACCCCGATCCTTTAGGCACCCGTAGGAAGCCTCTACTCCTATTGCAACGCGTGGCGCCATCGGCGCAGCGAAGCGAGGGTCGCCCATTGATGCGGCGGCGCCTCGATGACGACGGTGGCAGTCATGCCGGAGCTGACCAGCACACCCTTGGGCACCTCGTCGATATGGATGCGCACCGGGATCCGCTGCGCGAGCCGGACCCACTCGAAGGTCGGGTTGGGATTGACGAGGAGCTCGGGCCCGGCGAGATTGTCGCGATCGGTAATGCCGCGAGCGATGCTCTCGACATGACCACGTAGTGCGGACGAGCCGTCCAGCAGATAGATCTCGGCCTGTTCACCCACCTTTACGGCCGGCATCTTGGTTTCCTCGAAAAAACCCGTCACCCGGTAGGAGTCGCTGTCGATCAGCGCCATGACCCTGGTGCCGACCGAGGCGTAATTGCCTGGCTCGAGGGTCAGGTTGGTCACAAACCCGTTGACGGGGGCGCGCAGGACGGTGCGGTCGAGGTTGAGCTGGGCGGTCGAGCGGTCCGCGACCGCCTGCTGGTAGGTGGCGGCTGCCGAGTTACCTTTAAATATGGCGTCCTCGCGCGCATCATCGGAGATCGCGATCGTCGTCAGCTTGGCCCGCCGTGCGGCTTGCTGCTCGGCGTTTTCCATGTCCGCCTTGCGGGCGGCGACAGTCGCATCTGCCATGGCGAGGGCCCGCAGATAGCGGGCTCGATCGATGACGAGCAGCACATCGCCTTTGTGGACGAATTGGTTGTCTTTGACCCGAACCTCATCGACAAAGCCGGCTACGTCAGGCGCGATGGTCACGACGTCGGCTTGCACCCGGGCGTCACGGGTCCATGGCGAGAACAGGTAGTAGTTCCAGAGCTCATACCCGCCGACGCAGCTGGCGGCGACGACGACGAGGGTCAGCAAGACGCGCGCGATTTTTTTCATAAGGACGTTCCCTCAGGGTCTCGTCAACAGAACGAGTCCAGAAAACAGGCAGACAAAAAGGGCGAGCCGCACCAGGGGCGGATGCCAGACGAATCGATAGAGGCCGATAGGGGATAGCAGCCGGTCGATTACCAGGAACAACACGATGGCCGCCAGGAAATAAAGCAGGAGCGAGGGCGCCAGTCCGCCGAAGAGGTCGACTTCACGCAGCATCGGAATGCGCTCCTTCGAGTCTTCCGCCGGTGAGCAACGGGCCGCCGCGCTCGAGCTCGTCTCGAATGGCAGCAAAGGCGACCACCTTGCGCGTAGCGGACCCCGCTTGCGCGGCGGCGACCTCGTCGTCGCGCAGTTCGGCAAGGCACTTCGCGGCCGCTTCCTCCGCGGTGCGTCGAGCGCGGTCGAGCCACTGCGTGGGCTGATTGCCGGCAAGCTCAGCGATATCGAGTTCGAGGGCGGCCGTCGTAGAGGACGCACGATCGTCGCGTACCCGGATCAGGTCGCGACCGGCGTCAAACAGCGCGATGGCGGCCTCATACACCGCAATGTCATCGGGTTGATCCGATCGGAGTTGGTTCCGCAGCTGGCCAAGAGCTTCGGTCATCGCGGTTTCGAATTCGGCGAGTCGGATGCGCCAGTGGCGCGCCGCGATCCTCGGCAGCGCCCGGCGCGCGGCGCGGACGAAGCGACCGCGCGCGGCTTCCGGCGTTGCCGGTGCGATGATGGCCCAGAGCACCATCGCAGTCGCTGCGGCTACGACGGCGGCAATCGAGGTGTTGATGAAGCCCACGGGGTCGTAGACCATCCGGTCCACGAACCCGCCAGCCGAGGCGAAGAGCAGCGCGGACAAGTATCCGATGAGCATCGTCTTTTTGTGCGCAATCAGAAAAGCGCACAAAAAGAGCATCGGTGCCACGGCGAGGGCGAACATCCCGAACCCATCGGCGAGGGGCAGCAGCACTTCGACGGTTATGAAGGCGGGGATCGTTGCGAGCGCAAAGATCAAGGTCGCCCCGACCGCAATCGGCACGGCGGGCGCCATCGTCGCCAGCCGCGCCGTCGCCACGGCGCCGAGGACCGCCGCCGTCGATCCGTGCGCCCAATTGGTCAGGATCCAGAAGCTGCTGACGAGGAAGACAGCAAGAGCGGCGCGCAGTCCGGTCCACAGCGCCCCCGCCAAGTCGTTGGAGTGAGCGAAGCCGATCCGGCGCGGCTCCGGTTTTGCGCCCGAAACAACGGCTTCGTAAGCCTCGGCATAGGCGGTCAATGCCGTGAAGAATTCGCGCAGCCTGGCGATGACCGCAATCCGCCCGATCACCTCCTCGTCGGGCGCCGACTGATCGCGGCATAGCTGTCGGACGAGAGGGAGGCACGCTCGTGCTCGAACGAGACCCCGCTCGAGCCCGGAGGCGTCGAGCGAAGCGGCGCGCCATGCCTTGATCGAAACGGTGGCTTTGGCGATGGCGTCACCGAGCCCCGCTTCCGCCAGTGGACCAGTTCCGCCGAGCGCATCGAGCGCCCGGCGCAGGAGTTGTGCCGTACCGACGGCATTGATCAACGCCAGGTCGAGGAGCCGCATGGCGTTGCTCCGGGCACGGATCTGACGATCCTCGAAAATTGCCGAAGCGCGCAAATTCTCGATTTCTATCGCCAGGCCCAACAATTTCGTCCGCAACGTTGCGGTGTCGCCGGCACCGAAGAGCGCAACGGCGTAGTCGGCGAGCCCCGCTTGAGCGCCGGCGACCGCTCGCCATAGCGAGGGGACCAGCGAGGTCGGCACGACGACGTGGCTGACCGTCGCCGCCACGATGATGCCCAGGCTGATCTCGGTGACACGCCCTGTGGCGATGTAAAACGCATTCCCGGCATCGAGCGCGGCCGGGATGCCGACGATCGCCACGGTGTAACCGGAAAGCACGAAGCTATAGGCGGCCCAGTTTCTCGCGTATTGCGAGCCAAAGGCGCAGAGCCCGATCCACAGGGCGAGAGCGCCGAGAAAGAGGACGCGCTCCTGCGCGCAGAGGCCGATGAGAATGAGCGCCATGGCGGCGCCGATCACTGTCCCGATAACGCGATAAAAGCTCTTCGCCAAGACCTGCCCGCTCTGCTGCGGCTGCGAGACTATAAAGACCGTCAGCAATGCCCAATACGGCTGGTCGAGGTTGAAGGTGAAGGCGACGAGCAGGGCGATCAGCCCCGAAGCCGTGGTTTTTGCTGCAAATATCCATGGCACCCAGTTGCTCCGGGGAACTGTTCCTTTCAGGTCGAACCGGGGTTTGGGTAAGACGACCGTCGAGACGTCGTGGCGCTGCACGCGTCCCGCTAGAACCAGGTCAGGCGGCGGCATCAGCCGCGCTTGTCGACCGTAAGCGCTATTTGCATATCCCGGCATCACCAAGTTCTCAGAACTGAGCCGGAGTATCTCCCACGGATGGGTCACAATGACTTCACCGGCTTCGGGTCAATAAATCGGCTTTGAGGTTTGAGATCGAGCCGATCGCCAGCGCAATGCCGGCTAGCCGGTGCAGGACCGACAAGGCCGACGTGATCTGAAAGCGGGACCGCTTCGGAAGCATGAATGACAACAGTCGCCTTTCCATAGGTCATCTCTTCCTCTGATGGCAGTTCGAGGAGCGCAGCATGCGCATCACGTCGTGGTCGTGTGCCGGCGGCGGCGCGGCGCGGCCGGTGACCCAATCGAACAAATCGGTGTCGGAGCAGTCCATCAAGGCTTCGAACCGGTCCAACTGCGCGGTACTGAAACCAGCGAGAGAGGTCTCGGCGAACGAGCCGAAAATCAGGTCGATTTCCTGTGTGCCGCGGTGCCAGCAACGGAACAGGAGCCGCCTGCGGCGGATTTCGGCGTCGTCGGTTCGCGGGCCCGGAGCGCTGCCGATATCGATCATGATCGTTTTCCCGCTCAATAGTGGCCTGCCGTCGGTTTGACCTTGCCGCGAAAGACGGCGAGGCTGATCGCGGTGTAGACGAGCATCAGCGGGAAAACGATGATGCCCGCTCCCCAGAACATAAAGGCGAGGCTCGAATGGGGTGCTGCAGCCTCATCGAGCGTGATCGAGAACGGGATCATGTACGGCCAGAACGAGATCGCCAATGTGCCGAAGGCGGCCGCGAAAATCAGCGCGACCATGGTGAACGGAACTCTATCCCGGCGGCGACGAACGCTCTCGGCCGCCACCAGCGCCGCAATCACACCGATCGCCGGGAAAGCAAACAGATACGGGCGCTCGAGCCATCGGTGCACGACCCGAAGGTTCTCGGCTAACGCATAGGCGAAGACGACGACCAGGAAAGCGAGCAGGGCGACGGCCAGATAGGGGATCACGCGGTAGGCTGCGTCGCGAACCTCGCCTTCGCACTTCCTGACGAGCCAGCAGGCGCCGAGCAAGGTATAGCCGAGGCAGAGACCGATGCCGCACAACACGGCAAAGGGACTGAACCAGCCGAATTCGCCGCCGGTATACTGGCCGTTGGCTATCGGCAACCCCTCCACCAGGGCGCCGACCGCCATGCCTTGGATAAACGCGGCGACGAGCGATCCTCCGGCAAAGCCGGCGTCCCAGACCCAGCGCAGCCGCTCGGTCTTGTAGCGATACTCGAACGCCACGCCGCGCAGGATCAGTCCCGCCAGCCCTAGCAGAAGGGGGAGATAGAACGCCGAAAGCAGCGTCGCATAGACGACCGGAAAGGCCCCCCACAGGACCACGCCGACGACGACGAGCCAGGTCTCGTTGCCATCCCAGATCGGCGCCACCGCGCTCATCATCGCGCGCCGCCTCGTCTCGTCCTGCGTCAAGCCGAAGAGGATGCCGACTCCGAGATCGAACCCGTCGAGCATCACGTAAAGGAGTACGCTGACGGCCAGTATCGCCACCCAGAACATGACCATGGCTATTCTCCCGCCGGGACACGGCCAGCGGCCGACGCGATATGGTGCTCGTCGACGACCGACATCGGGCGATTGGGAACTGCCGCAGCCGGTGGCAGAACCAGGCGCCCTTCCGGTCCAGCCCGCAGCAGGCGGTAGATGTAGAGAAGGCCGAAGACGAAGATGAAGGTATAGATCGCGCAGAAGACGACGAGCGAGATCGCCGCCGCACGCGCCGTCAGAAACGGCGTCATCGCGTCGGCGGTCCGCAAGACCCCATAAACCGTCCAGGGCTGGCGCCCGACCTCGGCGGTGAACCAGCCGGTCAATATTGCAATGAACGGCAGTGGGAAGCTGAGGAACGTCGCCCACAGCAGCGGCCGGTACTGTTCGATGCGGGCCTTGTAGGTCAGATAGGATCCAACCCAGGCGAGGAACAGCATGACGAGCCCGCAGCCGACCATGATACGGAACGTGAAGAACGGGATCAGCACCGGCGGCCGATCCTGCGGCGGGATGCTGTCGAGCCCGACCTCCGCCGCAGTGAGGCTGTCGGAGTCGATCAGGCTGCCCAACGGCGCCGGCAGCGTGATCGGGAAGAGGTTGCGCCCGTTTGCAACGTCAGGCCAAGCGAGCAGCACCTCGGACGCCGGCTGCTCGTCGTGCCACCGCGCTTCGATGGCGGCCATCTTCGACGGCTGGTGGTGAACGACATACTCGCCGCAGAGGTGTCCGAAGACGAGCTGGGCCGGCATCAGCACGGCTGCGAGATAGAGGCCCATGCGCAGCATGACGCGCGCCTCCGCCGCGAACAGTCCGCGCAGCAGATACCAGGCGCCGGTCGCGGCGGCGCAGAACGCGCCGGTCAAATAGGAGGCGAGCAGCATGTGCGGAAAGCGCACCCAGACGACCGGGCTGAAGAGGATCGCGGCCCAGTCGTTCGGGACGAAGGCGCCATTCTCGACGACATAGCCGACCGGCACCTGCATCCAGCTGTTGTTGACCATGATCCAGAAGGCCGAGAACGTGGTGCCCAAAGCGACCATTGCGGTCGAGAACAGGTAGAACCACGGCGGCACACGCGAGCGGCCGAACAGCAGCACGCCGAAAAAGCTCGCCTCCAGCGCAAAGGCGGTGAACGTCTCGTAAGCAAGGAGCGGGCCCTGGATCGGGCCGGACATGCGCGCCAATACGCTCCAGTTAGAGCCGAACTGGAACGCCATGACGATGCCGGAGACGACGCCGAGGCCGAAGGCGACGCCGAAAATCTTGAGCCAGAACTCGAAGACGAGCCGGTAGGTCGGCCGCCCGGTCGCGAGATAGAGCGCCTCGAGTACGGTCAGCCAAGCGGCCAGCCCGATCGTGAAAGACGGGAAGATGATGTGGAACGAGACGGTAAACGCGAACTGCAGTCGCGATAGAAGCAGCGCCGTTAGGTCCATTGGAAGCCTCGCTGTCAGCGCCATAGGTTGGTTCGGGCGAGGTCGATCAGCTCGTCGCCGCGGCCGCTCATCACCGCCTTCACCATGTAGAGGGTGAAGCCTTTCGCCATCTCCAGCGTGACGGAAGGCGGCATCGCCAGCTCGGTGCGGTTCACCACCGCATCGACCAGGACGGGCCCATGATGCGCGAGCGCAGCGGCGATCCCGTCGGCAACCTCGCCCGCGTCTTCGAGCCGGATCCCGCGGATGCCGACGGCTTCGGCCATCGCCGCAAAATTCGGGTTCTTGAACTCGGTGCCGAACGGGAGAAAGCCGGTCGATTTCTGCTCGAGCTCGATAAAGCCGAGCGTGCCGTTGTTGAATACGACGACCTTCACCGGCAGGCCGAGTTCGGTGAGGCTGAGAAAGTCGCCCATCAGCATCGCGAACCCGCCGTCGCCCGACAGCGAGATCACCTGGCGTCCCGGGAATGCCGCCTGCGCTCCGATCGCCTGGGCCATCGCATTGGCCATCGAGCCGTGCCAGAACGAGCCGAGCAGGCGCCGCTTGCCGTTCATCGCCAGATAGCGCGCGGCCCACACTGTCGGCAGCCCGACATCGCAGGTGAAGACAGCGTCCTCCGCGGCCTGGTCGCTGATTACCTTGGCGACTTGCTGCGGATGGATGAGGCCTTTACCGGGCGAGCCGACCCCTAGATCGTCGAGCGCCTGGCGCGCCTTGGCGTAATGCGCGCGCGCCTGCGCCAGATGCGCCCCGTCGCGCTTCTGCTGCAACAGCGGCAGCAGCTCGCGGATCGTGGCGCCGACATCGCCGACGATGCCGAGATCGACCGCCGCGCGGCGCCCGATGTGCTCGGCGCGTAGCTCGACCTGGGCGATGCGCACGCCGGCACCCTGCGGATAGAACTGGCGATACGGAAAATCGGTGCCGAGCATCAGCAGCACGTCGCAATCGAGCATCGCGTAGTAGCCGGAGGAAAATCCGATCAGCCCGGTCATGCCCACGTCGTACGGGTTGTCCCACTCGACGTGCTCCTTGCCCCGCAGCGCATGCACCATCGGCGCTTTGAGGCACTCGCCGAGCGTGAGAAGCTCGGCATGCGCTCCGGCACAGCCGGAGCCGCAGAGGATCGTTACGCGGCCTTCGCCGTTCAGCAGCGCGGCGAGCCTGTCCAGATCGCGCTTCTCGGGCGTGACGACCGGCGCCGGCGGCAGCAGGGCGGCGGGTTTTGCCGGCGGCGCGTCGGCGGCCGGTTGCAGCGCCACGTCGCCGGGGATCACAATCACCGAGACGCCGCGCTTGGCGACGGCCTCGCGGATCGCGACCTCGAGCGTGCGCGGCATCTGATTGGCGCCGGAGACTAGCTCGCAATAGTGGCTGCACTCGCGAAAGAGCTGCTGCGGATGGGTTTCCTGGAACTAGCCGGCGCCGATCTCGGCGGAGGGGATCTGCGCCGCGATTGCCAGCACCGGCACGCGCGAGCGGTGACAGTCGAAGAGACCATTGATCAGGTGCAAATTGCCCGGGCCGCAACTGCCGGCACAGACCGCGAGTTCGCCAGTCAGATGCGCCTCGGCGCCGGCCGCGAAGGCGGCTACCTCCTCGTGGCGGACATGCAGCCACTCGATCTTTCCCTGCCGGCGAACGGCATCGGTAATGCCGTTGAGGCTGTCGCCGACGATGCCGAAGATGCGTCTGACGCCAACCGTGGCGAGGGTCGCGGCGAATTGATCGGCAACGGTCTCTGCCATTGTGCGCTCCTGCAGCGAAATAACGGGGCCAAAACCTCTCAGCGAGTTGCGACAAACCCGAGGCGTTCAGCAACGCCATCCCCATTTCGCGCAATGGCCGATCCAGCGTCGTAAGCGGGTAGCGGTGCGCATCGGCATAGGCGAAGATGCGGAATTGCAGCATCTTGTCGGGAGAAAAGCTGAAGCCGGACACTGGGCCGAACTAATCGGAACAAGGGGGTTCATCCACAGCTCTCTAAGTGCGGAAGCCGAGAAACACAAGCATGAGTCCAATCAAGAAAGTGACCCCATAGACCACCAACCACAGCACGTGCAGTCTAAACCGATGAAAAACAGGATGCTGGGCGTTATGCGCTATGGAACAGTCAGAATTAATTTGATCCAAGCCTTTCGTGATCCCGTGCTCAAAGGCCGATCTAAAACCTCTAAGCTGCCTCAGATGAAATTCATATCTCTCATAGTGCTTGTGGGCAACTAATGCGCCGACGATACTACTACCGCAAATCGCAAGTCCAGCGACCCATACATGCCGATAGTCGCCGCCTCCTCCAACGGCAAACGCCAACAAACCGGCAATGAGCGCCATAAATAGCGCAGTTGCCGTGCCCCGGAACTCCTGGTGTTTTCGCGCTTGCTCGGCGTTTTCTTCGTACATCATCCGCAAGTACTCCCGATCCTCGGGAGTCGGTAGTACCCCCTGACCGCTCGCCATCATCGCCTCCCGTCACAACTACGCGCGCGGAGCTGTATAAGGACGTTTTCAGCTATCGAGGCGCGTTAGTGACCGATCGGCTCTCGGGGATGAGGCGCGAACTGCGCTGCCCGGTCAGGTACGACCAGAGCCATTGCCGCTCGACGCGCAGCCGGTTTTGCAGCTGCGGCAGAAACAGCAGATGCACGAACGCCCAGACAAACCAGGTCGTAAAACCGCTCAACCGGAGCCGCCGCGTTTCGAGAACGGCAAAATTCTTACCGACGACTGCCATGTTGCCCTTGTCGAAGTAGCGGAAGGGGCGGGTTGGCGCGCGGCCGATCCTGATTTGCGCGTCAATGAACCGACCCGCATACCGACCTTGCTGGATCGCGACCTGGGCGACCCCCGGCAATGGGCGGCCGTTCTTCCGAGTGAGCATGGCGGCATCGCCGACCACGAACACGAACGCGTGATCCGGCAGCGTGAGGAATGGGGTGACACAGACGCGTCCGGCGCGATCGGTCTCGGCATCGAGCAGCTTCAGGATCGGCGAGGGAGCGACGCCGGCGGTCCATAATACCGTCGCGCTTTCAATCCGCTTTCCCGCGACGATGACGCCCTCTTCGTCGATCTGGTCGACCAGCGCCTCGGTGAGGATCTTTACGCCAAGCCGCTCGAGCCGTTTTGCCGCTTTTCTCGACAGCGACTCCGCAAAGCTCGGGAGGATGCGCTTGGCGCCGTCCAGCAGCAGGATCGAGGTTTTCGCGGGGTCGATTTGCCGGAAATTCGAACGCAGGGTGAGTGTCGCCATCTGCGCGACCGACGCCGCGAGCTCGACGCCGGTGGGCCCCGCGCCGACGAGGACGAAGCTCAGCAGGCGGGCACGTTCGGCGGGGTCCTCCGTCAGCTCCGCCTTTTCGTAGGCGCTAAGGATCTTCCCCCGGATGGTCTCTCCATCAGTAATGGTCTTGAGGCTCGGGGCGTATGCAGCGAACTCGTCGTGCCCGAAATAGCTTGCCTGCATGCCGGGCGCGAGAACCAAGTAGTCGAACGGAACAATCCTCGTCCCGACGCCGGCGCTGCCAATGGTGACCGAGCGGGATTTCAGGTCGATGCCGGTTACTTCGGCCAGCATCACCGACAAATTCTTCTGCTTGCGGGCAAGCTGTCGGATCGGCGCCGCCACCTCGGAAGGCGACAGGACCGCAGTTGCCACCTGATAGAGCAGCGGCTGAAAGATGTGATGGTTGCGCCGATCGATCAGAGCGACTTCGGCATCGCTCTTGCGCAGTGCCCGCGCCGCGGCCACGCCGCCGAAACCGCCGCCGATGATGACAATTCGCGGCTTGCGCTCGGGGTGCGCCGCTAGGGCAGCGGCTTCCGAACGGGGTTGAGCAGCGGTCGGGGTGTCGTCCGCGCCAAGCGGGGGCGACCGCGAGACAATTTCGCTCATCTCTGTCACTCCTTCGCGCAATTGCGGTCGCAACCTGGGCGTTGCGTGGGGCTCGACCGCACTTTTCTCCAAACGGTTCCCTCACCGGCCGTGGAAGTCGGGAGCCCGCTTGGCGAGGAAGGCCGAGGTGCCCTCGACCTTGTCCTCGGTCGCAGCGCACAGCCCGAACAGCGAAGCTTCGAGCGATAGGCCCTGGTCCTGGGTCGCCTCGAGACCCTGGTTGACGGCGTCGAGCGCGAACTTGACGGCCAGCGGCGCGTTGGCGCCGATCTGCCGCAAAACGGCTTCTGCGCGGGGAATCAGCTGGTCCCTGGGCACGATCTCGTTGACGAGCCCGATGCGGTAGGCTTCCTGCGCCGAGATCATCTCGCCGGAAAGGATCAGCTGCAGCGCCAGCCCCTTCCCGACCAGCCGCGGCAGCCGCTGCGTGCCACCGCCGCCCGGGATCAGGCCCAACCTAACCTCGGGCTGGCCGAACCACGCCTCCTCGACGGCAAGCCGGATCGTGCAGGCCATCGCGGTCTCGCAGCCCCCGCCCAGGGCAAAGCCGTTCACCGCCGCGACAACAGGCTTGCCGAGGTTCTCGATCAGGTTCAGCACGTCTTGGCCGTGGCGGGCCGTCTCGAGCGCTTCGACTACCGTGGCGCGCGCGAGTTCATTGATGTCCGCCCCGGCGATGAAAGCCTTGTCGGCGGCGCCGGTCAGAATGACACCTTTGACTGCGGGATCGGCGCCGGCGTCTGCGAACGCCGCGCCCATTTCGGTAAATGTCGCCCGGTTGAGCGCGTTCAGCACTTTGGGGCGATTGACCGTGACATACGCCACGTCCCCCTTCTTTTCGTAAAGGAGGTTTTCAAAGACCTGTGCCTCTGTAGCTTGTGCCATCGCTTTTTTCTCTCGTATGAGTAGGTCGGTCTCGATCACACGGAGCGGAATCAGGCGTCGCTCGGCGGCTACGGAAGTTCCGCGTAGGCGATGCCGGTCAGGTTCCCTTCGGCGAAGAGCAGCAGCTTCTTGCTCGAACCATCGAGGTTGGCGCTGTAGACCGAGCCGGCGAAGTCGGTGACGAACATCCGTCCGCCGTTCAGGTCCAAAGCCAACCCGATGCCTTCCATCAAATGAGAGAAGACAATCTCGGGGTCTTTGCGATGGTCTGGCGTTGGATCTATCGGCGCCCGATTGACGGTATTGCCGCGCGGGGGGTCGCCGCGATCAGTCCAATACATCAGCCGGTTGGCGACATCGAGCTCCAGATCGATCGGCTCCGGCAGGTTGTCGTAAAGCAATTCAATGTCTTGACGATTTGCCGGAGTCTGGTCCCTCGGAAGCTCGATATTGCCGCGGAAAATGCGCCCTTCGCCGGCGTCGTCGCTGCCTTTCTGCGTCCAATAGAATTTGCCGCCAACGGTGTCCACGGCAATGCCGACGCACCATTTGCGCGCATCGGGGCCCGGACGCGGATCGCCCTGGCTCGTGTCGACGAGGGTCTCGATGTTCGAACCATCGACGTTGGCTCGCATCACCCGCATGCCTTCGCGATCCGACCAATAGAGCTTGCCGCTCTGCCTATCCAGCTGGAGCTGCTTCGGGGTATGCGTGCCACCCGGCGGAATGGCGAACGTGCGGTTCTTGCCGTCGAGGTCGCAGCGCTCGATCGAGCCGTCGTTCGCTTTGAAATTGCCCATGTTGGTCCAGTAGATGTGGCCGCGCGCGGCATCCACGACCACGCCATCCGGATATGGCCCCTGACCCTCGGTCAGGACCGTTTTCAGATCGGAGCCGTCGGGATTCACCGACAGGATGCGCCCGGCGCCGAGGTCGAGGAAGAAGAGGCGCCCGGAACTGGATTTGCTTGACATGACACTTACTCCCGTATCGCCGATGCGGATCGCTGCTACGCGGGTTGCGAGGTACCGGTCACGGTACGCAGAGCGAGGAGGCCGATAAGTATGCGGTCGCGCTCTTCGGCGAGTTCCTGGATCGAGCGCGATCCCACTTCGGCATTAACGCCGTCGATGAGCTTTTGCCGCAGTTCGGGTGTCAGCTCGGGCGACCCGAGGGCCTTCCACCAGGCGGTAATCGGTCCAGTGAACTGGTCCAGGAAGTGCGCCATGCCGCCCTCGCCGCCCCCCAGGTGGTTGAGCAGAACCTGCCCCATGATCCCCCACCGCAGCCCCGGCCCCCAGCACAGCGCCGTATCGACGTCGGCGACGCTCAGGACGCCCTCGCCGACGAGGTAGTAAACCTCACGCATCACGGCCGCCTGCAGGCGATTGGCAACGTGTCCGGATAGCTCTTTGTGAAGGCGGACGGTGCGTTTGCCGATCGAGGTGTAGAATTGCGCCGCACGGTCGATCGTGTCTTCCGAGGTCTTCGATCCGCCGACGATCTCGACCAGCGGGATCAGGTGCGGCGGATTGAAGGGGTGGCCGATGACGCAGCGCTCCGGGTGCAGCTTACAGCCCTCCTGGATGCTGCTCATCGTCAGCCCGGACGAGCTCGACGCAATGATCACATCGGACGGCAACAACTCGTCGAGCTGGCGATAGAGGTTCTGCTTGAAGTCAACGCGTTCCGGGCCGTTTTCCTGGACGAGGTCGGCGTCCGCGACGCAGGTGGCGAGGTCGATCGTGAATGTCAGGTTCGACTGCGATGCGCCTGGGGTCAGCCCCAATTGCTCGAGCGCAGGCCAAGCCGACTCCACGTAATGCCGCAGCGCCTTCTCGGCTGCCGGCGCGGGGTCAGTCGCCGCCACTTTGAGGCCCTTGGCCAAAAAGAGTGCAGCCCAGCTGGCGCCGATAACGCCGGTGCCGATGATGGCGATGCGATTGATCGGTCGGTTCATCGAAGTGGTACCTCGGTTAGAGGAAGTAACGGCGTGTGCTTGACCGCCAGCTACACGAAAGCGCTGAGCCCGGTGACGGCCTTTCCTACAATCAGGTTCTGCATCTGATAGGTCCCTTCGTAGGAGTAGAGCGCTTCCGCGTCGGTGAAGAAGCGTGCGACTTTGTAGTCGGCGACGATGCCGTTGCCGCCCAAGAGCTCGCGGGCCCATGCGACGGTCTCGCGGGACTTGGCCGTGCAAAACGCTTTCGCGAGCGCCGCATGCGCGTCCGTCAATTTGCCTTCGGCATGCAGCTGCGCCTGGCGCATGACCAGGCACTGCGACGCCGTGATGTTGGCGATCATCCTGGCGAGGAGATCCTGCACCAGCTGGAACGAGCCGATCGGTTTACCGAACTGCAGGCGCTCCTGGGCATATTTGAGTGCAGCCTCGTAGGCGCCCATTGCACATCCCGTCGCCATCCACGCGACGGCATAGCGCGTCATCTTCAGCACTTTCGCCGTGTCACGAAACGAGTTGCCCCCTTGGAGGCGGTTCGCTTCCGGCACCAGGACATCCTGCATCGTGATGTGGCCGTTCTGCACGACCTTGAGCGCGATCTTGTTTTCGATCTTCTCGACACTGAAGCCGGGTGTCGTCTTGTTCTCGACGATGAAACCCTTGACCTGGTTGTCGGCGAGGTCGCGCGCCCAGATGATTGACAGGTCGCACCACGGTGCATTGCCGATCCACCGCTTCTCGCCGTTGAGGATCCAGCCGTCGCCGCTGCGTTTCGCGGTCGTCTGCAGGCCGCCTGAGGCGCCGGAGCCGACCAACGGCTCGGTGAGGCCGAAGCAGCCGATCTTCTCCAAGCGCGCCATCGGCGGAAGCCACTTCTCTTTCTGCTCTTCCGACCCGTCGATGTAGATGGAGCCCATCGCCAGGCCGCTGTGCACGGCCACGAACGTCGTGAACGACGGGTCTATGCGCGCCATCTCCATTAGCACAAAGCCCAGCAGCGCCAGGCTGCCGCCCGCGCAGCCGTAGCCGTGCATTGCCAGCCCACCAATGCCCAACTCCTTCACTGCCGGCAGCAGCTCGAACGGAAAGGCGTCCTTCACCCAGTACTCGGTGATAACGGGCGCGACCTTAGCTTCCATGAACGCGCGCACCCGCTTCACGGTGGCGAGTTCCTCAGCGTTCAAGGTTTCATAGACCTCGTAGAAGTCGCTATTCGGCGCCGGCAACGGGCGCTGGGGGCGGGCTGGAATGGGGTTGGATGCGGCCATTTCAGGTTCCTCGTTTGGCTGGAAAAGGAAGGGCAACTCGCGGTCTTATTCCGCGGTCATTCCTTGAACGGCGGGACGGCGCCGCTGTCGTACAGGCGGCCGATCTCGGCGTCGGTAAAGCCCAATTCCTTGAGGATGCTGGCGCCGTGTTCGCCGAGCCCCGGAGCGCGCCCTGGCGCTACTTTGGCAACCCCCGTCACCTGAATTGGGCTATTGACGGTGAGGGTGGCCGCGCCGTTCGGTTCGGCCATTGGCACCAGGATATCGTTTGCCAGCATTTGCGGGTCGTGAACGATCTCTTCCTCGTTCTGGACGACACCGAAGATGACGCGGCCGGCATCGAGCGCCTCTTTCCAATGTGCCAGCTTCTGGCTCTCGAACAGCGGGTCGAGGATTTCCACCAGCTGTGCGGCGTTGGCGGCGCGCTGCTGGGGGTCGGCGAAACGCGGGTCCTGCAAGAGCTGCGGCATGCCGATCGCCTTGACGAAACCGGGCCAATCCTTTGGCTGCGCCGCCACCAGCAGCAGCCAGCGGTTGTCGGCCGTGCGGTAGGGGTTGAGCAGCGCATTCGGCGGCGCCTTGCGATCGTGCTGACCGAAGAAATGCGCCTTGTTCAGGGCGCCCTCGATCCAGGCGGCCGCCGCCCAAGCACCCTCGGCGATTAGCGAGGTCGAGACATGGGTGCCCTTGCCGGTGCGCTCGCGCAGATAGAGGCCGGTGACGATCGCTGAATAGAGCGTCGAGCCTGTCGCGTGGTCGCCGATCCCCGGGATCGGCAGGGTCGGCGGGCTGCCGGCATCGTGCGTGACTTCCATCAGGCCGGTGCGCGCCCAATAGGCGGTGATGTCGAACCCCGGCTTGTCGGCCTCCGGACCGGCCGCCCCGTACCCCGTGATATCTGCATAGACCAGCCGCGGATTGATCGGGCGAACCGCCTCGTAGGTGAGGCCGAGCGCGCTCTTCACCTTCGGCGGAAAGTTGGTGACCATTACGTCGGCCCATTGGACCAGGCGCTGCAGCACCGGCTTTGCCTGCGCGGATTTGAGATCGAGCGCGATGCTCCGCTTGTTGCGGTTCGTCAATTGCCAGGCGTAATTGGTGTCAGAGACAGGGTTCGGTGGCATCCTGTAGAAATAACGATAAGGATCCCCGATCCCCGGCGGCTCAACCTTGATGACGTCCGCGCCGAAATCGGACAGGATCGTCGTCGCCGCCGGGCCGGCGATGAAGCTCGCAACGTCGAGGACCTTCAGGCTGGAAAAGATGTTGGCGGACTCCGCCATAGAGCACCTCCTGTCCAAGTGTTCATCCGCCGGCTGCGAATTGGGTCGCTGGCGGTAGTATGCGAATAAGGTGCGAAGATCGCGGGAAAGCGGGGCTCAGAGAATGCAGCTGCCTTATTATCTGAGCGTGGACGTCGTCCGGGCGTATCCCCCGGGCGGGGGATCGATGGAGGCGTGTCGGGGGATCGAAGCATCC
Organism: Allostellaceae bacterium; assembly: GCA_035502295.1. Lineage (GTDB taxonomy): Bacteria > Pseudomonadota > Alphaproteobacteria > ATCC43930 > CGMCC-115725 > DATARH01. The sequence goes on from DATJUL010000274.1 coordinate 27,404, forward strand.
TCGGGGTGCGGGCAAGGCCGACGATTGCCGCGGCCTCATGACGCCGCGGCCAGGTTCCGGGTCAGTAAGTCGACCTTGCGGTTCAATGCCATGATCAAACCGTCAGCGCCTTCGCGCTGAAGGATCGAATGAAATTCCGACCGTTGCGTCGCGAGCTGGCTGATCGAGCCGTCGAGGTATACGTCGGCGATTTGCCAACAGCTCCCGTTTTGGCGCATCCGGTAATTGAGGTTCACCGTATCCCCTGTTGACTTGACGATCCTGGTTTGGACGATCACCTCCGTCGCGTAGGGCTGCTCGCCGATGACCTGCAGCTGCTCGCCCGAATAGCTGTCGAACCGGTCAGCATAGGTCGCCGCGATGTAGTGTCCGAAAGCCTCAGTCACCTGCTGCTGTTGGGCCGGAGAAAGCGTGGCCCAGGACGGGCCCACCGCGAGCCGGGCCATCAGGGAAATGTCGAATAACCTCATCACCACTGGCGCCAGCCTTGCATACCGGCCGCTTTGTCCAAGGGTCGGACCGCCCTTCATCGTGGTTAGCAAGGTATCGTAAAAGCTGTGCACGCTGTCCTCCGGGCTCAGGGACAGTGCCGCGGTAGACTCCGCGGACATCGCAAATGTCAGCAATAAAGATAGGCCCATGCCCGCGACCTTATGCGCTTGAAGAGATGGCCTGATTGGCTTGCTCATGGTTCGCGCTCCTCACCCACCCCAAGAATCGCCGCTGCGGGCGCGTCCCGAAATCCCCGTGGTTCCGGGTCACCAACCCGAATGGTCTGGCAGCGCATTCGGCGCCGCCTTGCACTCATGCTGGCCGAAGGAAGGCGCCTTGTTCAGCGCGCCGTCGGTCCAGGCGGCCGCTGCCCACCCGCCCTCGACGATCGGCGAGTCGATCAGCAGCCGTCCTTGCCAAGGAGCGACTGCGTGAGCATGGTCGCAGCCCAGGTCACTGCCGGTGTCCGGCCGATCCAAGGGCTCGGATTTCCGGGCCGGGCTCCAGCGCGTGCTCAACGCCGGAATCTTGACCGTAAGGACAGAGCCGCGCCCTTCGGCAGAACGAACTTCGATGCGATGCCCAAGGAGATCGGCAGCGCGCTTCGCAATGGAGAAACCCAGTTCGAGACCGTCGGCTCGGCTCTCGTCGGCTCTCTCAGAGGCGCCGAAGATTGTGGACAACGCTTTGGGGCGTATGCCGATACCCGTGTCTCGGACATAGATGCACAGCTCCGGGTCGCGTCGGTGGGAGCTGACGAACACGGAACCGTCGGGAGGCGTGTAGTCGATCGCGTTCCGTATCAGGTTTCTGAGGATGCTGGCGAGCAACAGAGGGTGACTTAAAGCGGCGCCCCCCGTGCACGCAACCCGGAACGTGATCCCCTTGCGGCGCGCCGGTTCGTCGAACTCTGCGGTCAAATCATCAAGAATGGGCCTCACCAGGACAGGACGTCTGAAGCCTTCGCGTGGTCGCTCGTACAGCTGCAGAGCCCCTACAAGCTGGCCCAGCATTCTGGCCAGTTGCGCCGTCACATTCGCGGCCTGCACCAGCTGTCGCTGCTGCTTCCCGGACAGGCGCAAGGTCGCGAGGCCATCATGGACGTCGGTAATCAGCTGCAGCGGCTGGCGTAGATCATGGCCGGCCATTGCCACCATCCTTGCGAGAAAAGCGCTATCCGCCGGCGCTGAGGGCAGGCTGACCGGCTTGCCGATCTTCGAGGTTTTCTGATTGGCATGCGGAACGCTGGGATTGGTGAACTCGGTCATCGGCGTCTCTCGTTGTTCCGGCTCCTGCCTCCGGGGAGGCGACACGGCTCGAGCTTTTGAGTGGGTTCCGAAATTGCGATCGGTCGCCGGGCAGGTCGTCCCGCCGCCGTCAAAGCTAGGCAGCGATGTCTGGCGTTTCTTTGGGCGCGACGCGAAATAACCTGGAAAATTCGTACGCAGCCCGCTTGGTCTGTCGCGGGCGAAGCATTTCCTGGAAAAATCTGAAATTTCCTGACGCGCACGCTATAGTGCAAGCGATGGGCCCCGCCTCCGAAGCCTCAGCGGGCGTCGCGTTTGGGCGTTTCCGCGTGTTCCCGCACCGCCGTGAGCTGCTTGCCGACGGCCGGCCGGTGAAGCTCGGCGGGCGTGCCTTCGACGTGCTGATGGCGCTGATCGAGGCGCGCGGTGCCGTTCTCGGCAAGGATGCGCTGATGGCGCGCGTTTGGCCCGATCGGGTTGTCGAGGAAAACAATCTACAATCCCAGATCGTGGCCTTGCGCAGAGTCTTCGGCGCGGAGCGCGAGTTGATCCGCACCGTTTCCGGACGGGGTTACCAGTTCACCGGTGACGCCCGTATCCTACGACAGCTTGCGGACGATCACGTTCGTGCCGCGCTGGTTCCTGCGCAGCTGGGTTCGACACTGCCGCTGACCAACCTGCCGCACGCGGTTTCCGCGCTGATCGGCCGGGACGAGGAGCTCGGCGAGATCCTGAACTTGGCCGCTGCGCACCGGCTCGTCACGCTGACGGGCGCCGGCGGCATCGGCAAGACACGGCTTGCCCTTGCATTGGCTCGCGAGCTGCTGCCGCATTTTGCCGACGGGGTCTGGGTCGCCGAGTTGTCGTCGCTCGCCGATCCCGGGCTGGTTCCCGCCACGGTCGCCGCCGCAGTCGGGCTGGAGCTCGGGGGCCGCGAGGCTTCGCCGCAGCGTGTGGCGCAGGCGCTCGCCGCGAAGCGGCTGTTGGTGGTCTTCGACACTTGTGAGCATGTGATCGCCGCCGCGAGCGCGCTGGCCGAGGCCGTGTTGCGGGCCGGTTCGGCGGCGTGCATCATCGCGACCAGTCGCGAATCCCTCCGGGCAGAGGGCGAGTGGATCTATCCGTTGCCGCCGCTCACCGTGCCGGCGGAAGATCCCGCGGAAGCGGACGATCCGCAGCGCTACGCCGCGGTTCGCCTGTTCCTCGATAGGGCGCGGGCGGCGGAACCGCGTTTTGCGCCGGACCGGCACGCTATCTCGACGATCGCGGCAATCTGCCGGCGGCTCGACGGGATCCCGCTGGCTATTGAGCTGGCGGCGGCGCGGGCCGCTGCGCTCGGCATCGAGGAGCTTGCCGCCCGACTCGGCGATCGCTTCCGGCTGCTTACCGGCGGCCGGCGTACGGCGCTGCCGCGGCACCAGACGTTGCGGGCGACGCACGATTGGAGCTACGAGCTGCTGCTCGAGCCCGAACGGGTGATCCTGCGCCACCTGGCGGTCTTCGCCGGCGCTTTCAGCCTGGAGGCGGCCGGCGCGATCGCACCCGGCGCCGATTTCTCACAGTCGGAGGTCGTCGACAGCCTCTCTAGCCTAATCGCGAAATCGCTCGTTGCGGCTGAGACCGGCACCACAATCGCGCGCTATCGCTTGCTCGACACGACACGGGCCTACGCGCTCGAAAAGCTTGCCGAAAGCGGCAAGGCTAATGCGATCTGGCGACGCCATGCCGAATACTATCGAGACTTGCTCCAAGCCGCCGCCGACGATAAGGCGGCCATTGACGACTGGCCTGCCGTGTACGCGGCCGAGATCGACAACATTCGTGCGGCGTTGGCGTGGGCCTTCGGCTCCGGGGGCGATGCGTCGATCGGCGTGGCGCTGGCCGCGGCTTCGGTTCCGATCTGGCTTGAGACTTCGCTACTCGGCGAGTGCCGCGGCTGGATGGAGGCAGCGATAGCCGGCCTCGATGACGCTGCGGCTTTAGCAACGCGCGACGAGATGGTGCTGCAGTGTGCCTTTGGCTACTCGCTCGTCGATACTCAGGGTTGGAGCGATAAGGCGCGCGCGGCGCTGCTAAGAGCCAGCGAGCTTGCAGATAGCTTTCAGGACATCGACTATCAAGTGCGAACACTTGCCGGTCTGGCTATTCTTTGCACTCGAGCCGAAGACTACCAGGCTGCCCTTACTCTCGGTCGCCGAGCCGAGGCGATTATCGCGGGTTCTGTCGACCCGATCGCTGTTTCGATAGCGGACTGGATGCTCGGTGTCGCGCTTCATTTGCTGGGCGATTATGCCGAGGCGTTGGCCCACGCCCAGCGCGCAACCGACACAACTGCTGCATCTTTCGTGCGACGAAGCCATATCGTGCGCCTGGGGAGGGACAGTTTCATTTTGTCCCGTGGCACTGTGGCGCTCATTCTTTGGGCGCAGGGCCTGCCCGACCAATCGGCCCAAACCGCGCGGGAAGCTCTGGCCGATGCCGAGGTCGGGGAATCTTCTCTGTCGCGATGTCTCGCGCTGACTTGGTGCGGATGCGTGGTTTCGCTCTGGCTCGGGGATATCGAGACCGCCGAACGTTCGACTGCTTTGCTGAAAGATCTGGCTGGGAAATACGACTTGAGCAGCTACTATGCTTATAGTCTCTGCTTTGAAGGTCAGCTGTCCGCCAGACGCGGCGATGTCGCGGACGCCGAACGGATGCTTCGCGCGGGTCTCGCTGGATTGCGCCGTGCCCAATCTGAGGGCCACTATACAGCATTCCTCGGCGACCTGGCCGAGATTCTGATGATGTCGGGTCAGCTCGGCGAGAGCCTCGCCGCAGCCGACGAGGCGCTACAGCGGACCGAACGCAGCAATGCGCTCTGGTGGATGCCCGAAGCGCTTCGCATCAAGGGCGAAGTCCTACTCGTGTGCAATGGCGATGGAGGCGCGGCGGAAGACCATTTCCTCCGATCGCTGGACCTGGCACATCGGCAGGGGGCTCTGTCCTGGGAGTTACGCGCTGCCGCGAGCCTAGCTCGGCTGCTGCGTAGTCAGGGCCGTTCCGCGGATGCGATAGCTTTACTCCAGCCGGTCTACGACCGGTTCACCGAGGGGTTCGAGACGGCCGATCTCAAAGCCGCAAAAGCGCTTCTCGGCGCTCTGCGATAGCTCGACGCCTGGCGGCAATGTTCTCGCCGGAGACCGCGGAATGACGGCGAAAGCGAAATCGGGCAATCGATGAATTCGGCTTCCGAAGCACCGGCAGCCGTCGTGTTTGGGCGTTTCCGCGTGTTGCCGCAGCGCCGCGAGCTGATCGCCGACGGCGAGCCTGTCAAGCTCGGCGGCCGCGCATTTGACGTGCTGATGGCGCTGATCGAGGCGCGCGGCGCGATCGTCTCCAAGCATGCACTGATGGCGCGCGTGTGGCCCGGCCGGATCGTAGAAGAAAACACGCTGCAATCCCAGATTGTGGCGTTGCGCCGCGTGTTGGGGGCGGACCGCGACCTGATCCGTACGGTCTCCGGGCGGGGCTACCAGTTCACCGGCGAGATCTGGACCGTGTCGGCAAGCGCCGACGAAGAAGCCAGCGACGCAGCGGCGACGTCCGAGACGACATCGCAGCCGTCGAACTTGCCGCTATCGGTCTCCGAACTGATCGGCCGGGACGGCGAGTTGAGCGAGATCCTGGGCCTCGCCGCCGCGCATCGGCTCGTCACGCTGACCGGCGCCGGCGGCATCGGCAAGACGCGCCTCGCCCTCGCGGCGGCGCACCGGCTGCTGCCACAATTTCCCGACGGGGTCTGGGTCGCCGAACTGGCGCCGCTCGCGGAACCCGGCTTCGTTCCCGCTGCCGTTGCGGCGGCGATCGGGCTCGATCTCACCGCCGGCGCAGTCTCACCCGAACGGGTCGCGAATTCGCTGAGGGAGAGACAGCTGCTGCTCGTGCTCGACAATTGCGAGCATGTGATCGCTTCCGCGGCGATGATGGCCGAGGCATTGATGCGCGTGAATCCGGCGGCGCATGTCATCGCCACGAGCCGCGAGCCGCTCAAGGCCGACGGGGAATGGATCTATTCAGTGCCGCCGCTCGCCGTGCCGCCAGGAGATGCCGAGGCAGCGCACGACCCGCTACGGTACGGCGCCATTCAACTGTTCGTGGAAAGGGCGCGGGCCGCGGAGCCGCACTTTGCACCCGACCCCCGCCGAATGGCGATCATCGCGGCGATCTGCCGACGGCTCGACGGCATCCCGCTGGCGATCGAGCTGGCGGCGACGCGCGCCGCTGCGCTCGGCATCGAGGCGCTTGCCGCCCGCCTCGACGATCGCTTCCAGCTGCTGACCGGCGGGCGGCGGATGGCATTGCCGCGGCACCAGACGTTGCGGGCGACGCTCGACTGGAGCTACGAGCTGCTCTCCGAGCCCGAACGCGTCATCCTGCGCCGCCTGGCGGTTTTCGTCGGCGCCTTCAGCCTGGAGGCAGCCAGCGCGGTCACGGCGAGCCCCGAGATCACGCAACCGGAGGTCGTCGACTACCTTTCCAGTCTGGTCGCGAAATCGCTCGTCGGTACCGAGATCGACGGTGCCGTCACGCGCTACCGCTTACTCGACACGACGCGGGCCTACGCACTCGAAAAACTGGGCGATAGCGGCGAGCTGCAAGTGGTCGCGCGACGCCACGCCCACTACTGCCGCGATCTATTTGAGCGGGCCGAAACCGAATCGGAGGTGCAGCCCGTAACCGAATGGCTTTCCGGTTACGGACGCGAGATCGACAATCTGCGCGCGGCGGTCGATTGGGCTTTATCGCCAGACGGTGACGCGTCGATCGGCGTCGCCTTAACGGCCGCCGCGGTGCCCCTATGGATGCAATTATCGCTGCTGGAGGAGTGCCGCGGCAATGTAGAGCGAGCGCTCGCCGCCGTCGAAACCGGCGGCCATCGGCATCCACGCCGGGAAATGAAGCTCCACGCCGCATTGGGTTCATCGCTGGCGTCTTCCAGGGGAACGGTTCCTGAAATCGCCGCAGCTTGGTCGAAGGCGCTCGAGATTGCGCAGAGCCTTGACGATGCTGGGTACCAATTACGTTCGCTTTGGGGGCTGTGGCTGTTTCACAGCACCAGCAGTCAGCATCGCGCCGCTCTGGCGCTGGCGCAAAGATTCAGCAGCGTGGCGGCGCAGAGCCACGACCCGAATGATCGGCTGGTTGGTGAGGGAATGCTCGGCGTCTCGCGACATTTCTTGGGCGATCAGTCCACTGCGCGGCACCACATCGAGCGCATGCTTAGCAGCTATCTTGTCCCCAATGAGCGGCTGCACATAATTCGCTTCCAGACCGACCAGCGGGTGGTGGGGCGCGCCTTCCTAACGCGGATCCTATGGCTGGAGGGATACGCGGATCAGGCGATGCGCGCCGTCCGCACCGGCGTCGAAGCGGCGCGCGCTACCGACCATGCCGTGTCGCTGTGTTACTTTTTGGTGCGGGCGGCATGCCCGATCGCGCTTTTGGTCGGCGATTTGGCCGCGGCTGAAATTTACGTAGAAATGCTGCTCGACCACTCGAAAAGGCATGCGCTGGCGCTTTGGCACGCGTTTGGCCGCAGCTATCAGGGTGTGCTCATAATCCGCCGCGGGGATACTGCCGCAGGATTGCGGGTGCTGCATGCCGGCCTGAATGAACTCGGCAACGCCAAGTACGCGGCCTTGCGGCTTGTCAGCTTCTTTGTTGCGGGAGCCTTGGCTCGTGCCGGGCAGATCATCGACGGGTTGACCATAATCGAGGAGGCGGTCGCTCGCTCTCAGGCCACCGAAGAGCGCTGGCTGATCGCCGAATTGCTGCGCCTGAAAGGCGACCTTCTTTTGTTGCAGGGCGCGCTAGAAACCGCGGCCGAGGCCGAAATTCTTTTCCGGCAGGCGCTCGACTGGGCGCGCCGGCAAGGCGCGCTGTCCTGGGAACTGCGCGGCGCCACGAGCCTCGCGCGGCTGCTTCGCGATCGAGGCCGTTCCGCCGAGGCGACGGCGCTCCTCCAGCCGGTCTACGACCGGTTTACCGAGGGATTCGACACGGCCGATCTCAAAGCCGCAAAGGCGCTGCTCGACGCTCTTCGATAGTCGGCTGCCGCCGCAAGTTGTTGGCAACGTTTTTTTCTGGAGACGAATGGTGGCGAAGGCAAAATCGGTTTGTGACGGTGATCGATGAATTCGGTTTCCGAACCACCTTCGGCCACAGCTTTCGGGCGTTTCCTCCTGTCGCCGCAGCGCCGCGAACTGCTCGCCAACGGCCGGCCGCTGAAGCTCGGTGGCCGCGCCTTTGACGTGCTGCTGGCGCTGCTCGAGGCTCGCGGCGCCGTCGTCTCCAAGGACGCGCTGATGGCGCGCGTCTGGCCCGACCGGATCGTCGAGGAAAACGCGCTGCAATCCCAGATCTCGGCGTTGCGCGCTGCGTTGGGCGCCGACCGCGAGTTGATCCGCACGGTGTCCGGGCGCGGATATCAGTTCACCGGCGGGATCCGCGTTCTGCCGGCCATTTCCGATGAGCGCGCCGGCGCCGGTATGGCAATGACCGAGCGCAAAGCGACGCCTCCGCCGACAAACTTGCCGCAGCCGGTTTCCGAGCTGATCGGTCGGGACGAGGAGCTTGCCGAGGTCCTGAACCTCGTCGCCGCACATCGGCTCGTCACGCTGACCGGCGCCGGCGGCATCGGCAAGACCCGGCTTGCCCTCGCGCTAGGACGCGAGCTGCTGTCGCATTTTTCCGATGGGGCCTGGGTCGCCGAACTGGCATCGCTGTCTGATCCCGACCTTGTCCCGGTGACTGTCGCAGCCGCGCTCGGGCTCGAATTCACGGCGGGTACGGTATCGCCCTTGGCCGTTGCAAATGCCCTCCGCTCAAAGCAGCTCGTTCTGGTGCTAGACAATTGCGAGCATGTGATCGACGCGGCAGCGTCGATGGCCGAGGCATTGTTGCGCGCCAGCCTGGCGGTACGCGTGATCGCGACCAGCCGCGAGCCGCTCCGAGCAGAGGGCGAGTGGCTTTACCCGGTACCGCCGCTCGCTGTTCCCACCGAAGGTGGCCCGGACGGCGAGGACCCGCTTCGCTACGGTGCCGTCCGGCTGTTTGTCGAACGAGCACGCGCGGGCGCGCCACATTTTTCGCCTGGCGCGCGCGCTGCGGCCGCGATCGGCCGAATTTGTCGTCGCCTGGACGGTATCCCGCTGGCAATTGAGCTTGCGGTGGCGCGGGTAGCGACCCTTGGGGTAGAGGGCCTTGCGGCCGGACTCGACGACCGTTTCCGCCTCCTCGCGGGGGGCCGCAGGACCGCACTGCCGCGGCACCAGACCTTGCGGGCGACGCTCGACTGGAGCTACGAGCTGCTCACCGAGGCCGAACGCGAGATCCTGCGTCGTCTGGCGGTCTTTGCCGGCGCCTTCAGCCTGGAAGCGGCGGACGCGGTCGTGGCGAGCCTCCAAATCGCGTCGTCTGATGTCCTTAACGGCCTTTCCGATCTGGTTGCGAAATCGCTCGTCGCGATGGAGGTCGACGGCACCATCGCGCGTTACCGGCTGCTCGACACGACGCGGGGCTACGCGCTCGAAAAGCTCGGCGAGAGCGGCGAGCTTGAAGCGGCCGCGCGCCGCCACGCCGAATATTACCGCGGTGTTTTCGCACGGGCCGAAGCCGAGTGGGAGACGCGACTCATAGCCGAATGGCTGGCCGATTATGGCTCGAAGATCGACAATTTGCGGTCGGCGCTCGACTGGGCTTTTTCGCCGGGCGGCGATCCGCCGATTGGGGTGGCGCTGACGGCTGCCGCAGTGCCCCTATGGATGCACCTGTCCCTGATGGAGGAATGCCGCAGCCGCGTCGAGCGGGCGCTTTCCGCTGTCGAGCGCGGGGCCAGCCCGGACGCGCGCCGTGAGATGCAGCTCCAAATCGCATTGGGCACAACTCTTGTAAATACGACGGCTGTGACCAGCCCCGAGGTCGGCGGAGCCTGGACGAAGGCCCTCGAGCTCGCCGAGAGCCTTGACGATGCCGAGTACCAGTTGCGCTCGCTCCGGGGCCTGTGGACCTTTAACCTAAACGGCGGTCGGCATCGCGTTGCTCTGGCACTGGCGCAACGGTTTTGTACTCTGGCTGCGGACCGGACCGACCCGAACGACCGGCTGCTCGGCGAGCGCATGATCGGCGTCGCACAGTTTTACCTGGGCGATCAAGAGAACGCGCGTCGCCATATCGAACGCGTGCTCGCCGGTAGCGGCACTCCTGACGCCGGGTCACACATCATTCGCTTTCAACTTGACCTGCGGGTGGCGGCGCGCACGTTCCTTGCGTGGATTTTGTGGCTGCAAGGATTTCCGGATCGGGCGATGCGTGCAGCCGAAAGCACCTTCGAGGACGCTCGGGCGACCGATCACGCACTCTCAATTTGTTACGCTCTGGCCCGGGCGACATTCCCGATCGCCTTGCTGGTCGGCGATCTGGCCGCTGCGGAACATTATGTCAGGGTGCTGATCGATTATTCGACAAGGCACGCACTGGGGCACTGGCAGGCCATTGGCCGCTGCCATCAGGGAGCGCTCGCTATCAAGCGCAGCGATGTCGTCACCGGATTGCGGCTGCTGCGCGCCGGATTGGGCGAACTCGGCGAAGCCAGGTCCCCAGTCTTGCGTCTGATCGGGTTCCTGATGGGAGAAGCGTTGAGCCGTGCGGGGCAGATCGTCGACGGGCTTGCCGCGGTCGAGGAGGCGCTCGCATGGACCGAACGCAGCGAAGAACGCTGGGCGATTGCCGAGTTGCTGCGGAGCAAGGGCGAGCTTCTGCTGTTGCAGGGCGCGCCCGGAGCCGTGGCGGTGGCCGGGGAGCATTTCGGGGAAGCCCTCGAGTGGGCCCGTCGGCAAGGCGCGCTCGCCTGGGAACTGCGCGCCGGCACGAGCCTCGCCCGGCTGCTTTGCGATCAGGGGCGTTCCGCCGATGCGAAGGCGCTCCTCCAGCCTGTCTATGACCGGTTCACCGAGGGGTTCGACACGGCCGATCTCAAAGCCGCAAAAGCGCTTCTCGGCGCGCTCGTATAGGAGGCCGCTGCTCACGCAGCGGACGCGCGGTTCTTGACCCGCAATGCCCCGCGACTGGTCTTGCCGGCCAGCCGCAGGTGTTTCTTCGGCGAGCAATTTGCGGCGGGAGCGAACTACTTCTGCCGCCGCGCTTTGGGGTTAGTGGCGCTTTTCGGTTACTCGCCTGGCCAATTTTTACGCTCGTGTCCCATTGCTAGCCGTCTCTTGGGGGATGCGAGAAAAGCGAACGGCGGAGCCGCGCCTCCGGCAATGCCGGTGAGGGGACTTGCCGGGGCAGCCCCGGCCCATCATTCTTCGCGGGCCGAGCGGCTGATCCCCCTGACGGGGGATCGGTGAAATGAGTGCCATAATGGCACTCGATGGTTTCCGGGAGGTTTCATGTCGCCGGTTGGCGTGGACCACATGATTGCCGGCAAACAGCCACAGCTCCTTGCCACCAAAATCCTGCCGCCACGCGGTTCGGCGGGGCTGATCGACCGGCCCCGGTTGGTGGGCCTGACCGCCCAACTGCAGGAGAAGCAGCTCACCGTGATCAAGGCGGCTGCCGGGTTTGGCAAGACGTCTCTCGCGCTCGCCTGGGCGGATGATCTTCGGCAGAGCGGGAACTCGGTCGCATGGCTTGCCCTCGACCCCGACGACAACGAGCCGACCCGATTTCTCTTCTATGTGGCCCACGCGTTGCGGCGCGGCTGCAACGGCGTCGGCGAAGCGGTCATCAGCCAGATCTCCGAATTTTTCTTCTTAGTACCGGTAAATACGATCGTTGCCACTTTGATCAACGAGCTGGCCGACAGCGAAGATGAAATCTATTTGTTCCTGGACGACTATCACTGGGTAACCCATCGTGAAATACATGACGCCTTGTCGTTCTTGCTGCAACATGCCCCGAGCCAATTTCATCTCGTGCTGACCACGCGCACGGAGCCGCCTCTCCCTCTGGCTCGACTACGCGCCCAAAACCGGTTTTTGGAGATCGACCCGGCGGCACTGCGCTTTGACCTGGACGAGACGCGTCGCTTTCTCGAACACGCGAATCTCGGCACGCTGGAGCCGTCCGATATCAGGCTGTTGTGCGCGAAGACCGAGGGTTGGCCCGCGGTCCTTCGGATCATCGCTTCCACCTCCTCGCAGTCGGGACAAGATTTCGAGCAGTACGTGCACGCGCTGTCCAGCGCGCTACGCCCAATCGGCGCCTATCTCGACGAGATGCTCGACATCCTTCCGCGTAACATGATCGAGTTCATGATGCGGAGCGCCATCCTCGACCGCCTTTGCGCCCCCCTATGCCAAGCGGTGACGGGCACGGGGTCGGACCGGAATGTGCTGGAATCGATAGAGGTGCGCCAGTTGCTGCTGGTTCCCCTCGATCAGGAACGGCGATGGTACCGCTATCACCCGCTGCTGGGTGGTCATCTCCGGCAAAGGCTCGATGCTCAACTCAATGACGAAATTCCCGAACTGCATCGGCGCGCGTACCGCTGGTACGCCTCCCAAGAGTTGTGGACGGATGCGGTCCAGCACGCGATAGCGGCAGGTGACACGGACCTGGCCATCAGCTGGATCGAGAGCTGCGCCATGGCTCTGGTCAAGAAGGGCGATTTGCTGACCCTGCTCGGCTGGCAGCGATTGTTTCCGACTGAATTGATCCGCAGCCAGATCAGGGTCAGGCTTGCGATCGCCTGGGGACTGGCGCTCGCAATGCGGTTCGAGGAATCGCTGCAGCTACTGGCAAATATCGAACACGACAATGACGGCGGTGATACACAGGAGGTAGAGGTTCTCAGATACGAATGCCAGACTATACGCGCGGTTGTAGCCGCTTTGAGCGACGACACCCGGACAGCGCTGCCTCTCGCCGAAGCCTGTTTCCGGCAGCCGCCGACGGATCCTTGGACTACCAATGTCGCTTCGAACGTAGCCCGCTTATGTCACTGGAAGGCGGACGATCTAAAAAGTTTTTATGCGACGCCATGGATACCTTACTCCGATGAGGAGGACAGATGGAACGTCTTCTCATCGATCTATCGGCTCTGTTTCCAAGGTTTGGTCGAGTTCCAGCAGCTTCGGGTCGCCGCGGCGGAAGGCTATTACCTCGACGCCATGCGGCTGGCGGAACAGCATGTCGGGCCGAACTCGGTAGCGGCAGCCTTGCCCGCAAGCCTAATCGCCGAGATACGTTATGAACAGGGCCGGTTGGACGAAGCGGAAGCCTGTGTTGTCGACCGGATCCCGATCATTATCGCCACCGCAATGCTGGAATGCGTATCGCGGACGTTCATCGTATTGGCGCGAATTGCTGCTCGCCGCAATAACATTCGGCGAGCCTACGCGCTGTTGCAACAAGCGGAGAATTTAGGCGACACGCGCAAATGGGGTCGGTTGGTCGCCGGCGCTCTGTTGGAACGGCTCAGGTTCAATCTCGCGGAAGGTCGAACCGGCGAGGCCAGCGCATGCCTAGATCGCCTCGAGCGGATTGCAGCCGAATATCCGACCCCGATACGTTGCGCCTGGTCCGAAATCCATTACTACACCGCGCTCGCGCGCGCTCATATGGCCCAGGCCGAAAATCGTCTCTGGGATGCGGCTGCCATCTTTGCAGAGCTGCACCGGGAGGCCGAAGTCACCCACAATGATTACCTGGCACTGCGCACCGGTGCGCAGCTGGTCGCGGTTTTGCTCGGTGCGAACCAGCCAGCCGAAGCCGCGAATGCGTTTCGCAGGCTCCTTAGCGCGGCTGCACCGGCCGCGATCTATCAGACTATTCTGGATCAGGGCCCGGCGATCGGCACGATGTTGATGCGCTTTGAGGAGAAAGCCAAACGCACCGGTATTCCCCAAGAGCTCCTACCCTACCTCGACAGTCTCATTGCACGCGGGCGCGACCGCTACCAATGCGGACTGGCGTCGAGCCCGTCAGCGGTGATCCCCGAGTCGGTGAGCGCTCGCGAACGTAATGTTCTCGAGTTGATTGGGCAAGGCCAGTCCAACAAAGAAATCGCCCGAGAGCTCGGCATTACACCCGAGACGGTTAAATCTCACGTCAAGAGCATTTTTGCGAAGCTCGCGGTGCAACGGCGTGCGCAGGCGCTCTCTCGCGCCCAGAGCCTCGGGCTGATCCGGATGCAATAGGTCTGAGATCCTGCACCGGCAATGGCGCGCTCTCGTGGCGTTAACGCGGCGCACGTACGCGGAAGTGCAGCTTCGCGTTGAATACGTGATTATAATCGGATTAAGATGGGAAAGGGCCTGGAGCGATCTCGCTCAGGTCCTCAAAGGGGCAATCCGGCCTTTCAAGCGCGGCAGCGAACCGCGGATTCGGGTCGAAGTTGGGAATTCCGGGGAGGTTCGGCGGCGCTCACGCGCCGCCCTCGGTGAAGCGCCACACCGGAATGCCGAACCGCCGGGCCTTGTCGGCGAGGTTGTCCTGGATGCCGGTGCCGGGGAAGACGATGACGCCGATCGGCATCGCGTCGAGCATCTGGTCGTTGCGTTTGAACGGGGCAGCCTTGGCGTGCCGGGTCCAGTCGGGCTTGAAGGCGATCTGCGTCACCTCGCGGCTGTCGGCCCAGTAGGCGGCGATGCGCTCGGCACCCTTCGGCGAGCCGCCGTGCAGCAGCACTATGTCGGGGTGCTTGACATGGACCTTGTCGAGCGTGTCCCAGATCGCGCGGTGGTCGTTGCAGTCGAGCCCGCCGGTGAAGGCGATCCTGGGGCCGACGGGGAGCAGCACCTCGTTGTCGGCGCGGCGTTTGGCGGCGATGAAATCGCGGCTGTCGATCATCGCCGCGGTCAGGGTGCGGTGATTGACAAGCGATCCCGAGCGCGGCCGCCATGCCGAGCCGGTGTGGCGTTCGAACTGTTCGGCGGCCTGGTCGCGGAAGAACTCCATCGCATTGCGGCGCTCGATGAGAGTCAGGCCTTGTGCGGTCAGGCGCTCGAGCTCGACCGATCGGATCTCGGAGCCGTCCTGCTCTTTCTGGCTCTTCCGCTGTGCCTGCTCGTTGTCGTCGAGCGAGCGTTCGATGCGGCCGACGGTGCGGTGGAAGAGGTTGACCGCCGACCACATCAGGTCTTCGAGGTCGGGTTCGAGGCGAGTGTCGGCGAGGGTGGCGACGAGGGCGTCGAAGATGTCGGCGACGGCGCCGCCGACGGCGTTGGCTTCGGGCAGTGGTCGCGGGTCGGGCTCGTCCTCGAACGGGTGGTAGCCGTAGAGCTGCAGCTCGGCGAGGACGTGGTCGGTCGGAGAGGAGGTGTGCGCTTCGTCGAGGTCGAGGTCGTCGCGATCGGTCGTCATCGTGATGTCCCTTGCCGGATCGGCCGCGCCCATCGCGGCCTTCAGGCGGTCACCAGGCGGTGGGCGGGGCGGGCCGGCACCGCCGAGCGCAGCGACGGCGGCCGGAGCAGCGCGGAGGACAGCGGTCCCGCTTTCTTGTCTCGCGAGGAATGCCGGCGATCCGGGGTCCCCGCCACGCTTACGTGGCGGGGTGGTGGCGGCAGGGGAAGAAAGCAGAAGGACCGCCGTTGCCGGCCCGGCGCGTCTGCCGTCCGATCGCCATCTCGAAGGCCGGGCGCCGGCCTCTACGGCAAGAGTGCGTCAACGGCGATCCGATGTGACGGCCGACCTTCGGAGAGGCTGAAGCCTCATTCCGTTCACGGCCTCGGTCAGAGCAGGAAACGGACGACGTCCTCCGGTGCGAGCATGATCCGCAGTGCGGTACGCAGCTCCTCGATGCCGAGGCGGCGCAGGTCTTCGTTGAAGTCCGAAAAGCGCGGCGTCAGCGCGATCGCATCGATGCCCGCCCGATGCGCTCGGTCGGCGAGTGCCTTCGTCGCAGTCTCGCCGGCCAGGTCACGGTCGCGCGCGATATAGAGGCGCTGCAATGCCGGGGGGAACAGGATCGCGGCGAGGTGGTTGGCCGAGAGTGCGGCCAGCATCGGCATGCCGGGCAATGCCATGCGTAGAGACAGCATGGTTTCGATGCCTTCGCCGGCGGCCATCGTGTCACTCGCCACGCCAAAGCGGACGCCGTGGCCGAGGAGGTGACCCATCGCGCGGCGCGGCGTGTCGATCGGCGCCTTGGCGCAGCCGGACGGGTCGAGCCAGGTGCGGTGCACGCCGGTGATCCAGCCGTCGAGGTCGGTGACGGCGGCGATCAATGCCGGCCAGATCTCGGTCGGAGAGTGCGGGTCGGAGCGATAGAAGCAGCGCGGGTGGAAGCGCAGGGCTTCGGTTCCGGCGACCACGGTTATTCCGCGCTCGCGCAAATAGGCCTCGGCAACGGTGTCGGCGATCGGCCGCGACATCGCGAACAGGCGCCGGGCGGATTCCGGGTAACCGGTAGATGCCGAGGTCGAGCGATGGACCCGGTCGAGATCCGCTGCCGGCCGCGGCAGGCGCAGGAAAGCGCGGGCCTCGTCGAGCGTGTCATGCAGATGGTCGAGGCCGCGGTTGAGCGCGATCAGATCGAGCAGATCGCCATACTGACCCGAGGCAGCGTCGGTCCAATTGCCCGCAGCACCCTTGCCGGATTCCGGTCCGGTCAGCCGGACGAAGAGGCTGCGGCCCGGCGTGTTGCCGACGTCGCCGACGAGCCAGTAGCGGCCGCTGCGCCGGCCGTTCGACAGGCAATGGCGGCACACCGCCTCGGCATCGCGCGCGAGGCACCGCGCCAGTTCGGCAGCAAGGGAGGACATCGCCGTCTCATGCCGCCTGCCTGCCGGCAAGGCGGACGAGCGGGAAGCGGTCCAGAAGGGTGCCGAGGATTGTCGGCCCGGCATCCCCGGTCGGCACGAACAGCCTGAGCTTCCAGGTGATGATCTCGGAAACGAGGCCCATCGCCTTCAGGCGGTCGACCAATCCGCTCGTAAAGCCCGAGAGCTCGACGCGGTATTCGCCCATGACCCGGACGCGGCGGAGCTCGAGCCCGTCCTGCAACTGCAGAATGGTCCTGCCGCCGAGCACGGCGTTCCACGCGTCGGCGGGGGCCAGGGCCGGCGTGTCGGTGGCGGCCTGCGCGACCCAGGCAGGCGAGACGAGGCGGCCGATGACGCGTTCGCCGTCGTCCGTCTGCAGCCGGTAGACGCGGCAGTGTTCGTCGGGCAGTCGCCGCCAGATTGGCAACAGCAGGCCGGTGACAATGTGCAAATCGCTATCGGTGAAGACCGGGATCTCGGCGAGTTCTGCCTCCCAGGCGCAGGCAAAGCTTTCCCGATCGGCCTTCTGCCAATGGGTCTGGGCGAGTCGATCCAGCGGGATCGCCGTGCGGTCCATCGGCCGCAGCAGGCGCACGCGGCGCTCGACGCGGCCGTCGTCGAGCATCAGGCTCGGCGCCGGCACCTGGACCGCTGCGCGGCCGGATTGGGTATTAACGAGCAGGACGGCGCGCGGATCGCCGGCGCGGTCGAGCGCGGCTTCGAGGGTCATCGGCCGGTTACGCTCGCGCCGCCGGATCGTGAAGATCTCCGTTTCGGCGCCGGTCTGTGGATGGACATAGAGCGTCCGCCGGCCTGCGATGGTCAGGCTCTCGGCGGTCAATGTCTCGACGCCGAGATCGTAGGTGCCGGAGGCGATCGCGCCCTCGATCTTTGCCTGCAGGAGGTCGTCGAAGACGCCGAAGAGCCGGTTCTGCAGCTCGATCGTCAGCGCCAGCAGGCGGTTGAGGAAGGTCGTGACCGGCGGCAGGTCCTCGCGCAGGCTGCCGTCATTGCCGGTGAGCTTGAGCCCCGTCGCGTCCTCGAAGGCCTGCAGCGGGCACTCCTCGATCTTGCCGGAATAGAGCAGCACGTAGAGCTGGCGCAGCGCGGCGCGGGCATAGACCGATTCGAGGTTGTCGTCGGCGCGGAACAGCCCGTGCCCGCCGGTCTGGCGCTGGCCGCGGGTGATCGCACCCAAGGTGTCGAGCCGGCGCGCGATCGTCGACAGAAAGCGCTTCTCAGCCTTGACGTTGGTCGCGATCGGCCGGAACAGCGGCGGCTGCGCCTGGTTCGTCCGGTTGCTGCGCCCGAGGCCCTGAATCGCCGTGTCGGCCTTCCAGCCGGCCTCGAGCAGGTAATGGACGCGCAGCCGCCGGTTCTTGGCCGCGAAATCGGCGTGGTAGCTGCGGCCGGTGCCGCCGGCGTCGCTGAAGACGAGGATCCGCTTCTCGTCCTCCATGAAGGCCTGCGCCTCGGCGAGGTTGACCGAAGCGGCGCGGCTCTCGACGCAGAGCCGCTCGTTCTTGCGGACGCATGCGCCGTACATCGCCTGTGACTACGCTTGTCCTGATCCGGCCACGCAGGTTGCTTCCCGATGCCGCCCTTTCCCGGAGAGCCTGAAGCGAAATCAATTCGAGCTCACCGATTTCATAGCTCGTGCCATTGATCCGAGAGCAGAGTCTCCCGCTCGTGACTTCAAGCCGGGCACGGGTTTCCTCGTAACCGTCTTCTCGAAACCCGGTGAGCGTTTCGAACCAATCCATCGGCGACCCCCTTTTCTCAGCACGCTGTCGAGCGAAGACTGAGGACGTACTCTTCTTGCTCGGATGTCCTCTCGGTCCTCAGCTCCCAGGACTGGGTACGGCCGCCTGGCAGCACAGCAGCGTGCGACACCACCAGCCGCTTCAGCGCTTCCCATTCCGAGATGGCGCCCGCGCGAGGGCCGGTGCTCCTCAAGGTCAATTACGGCGGCGACCTCAACCTCACCCAGCTGGCACACGGCACCGGTGTTCTCGACGAGCGCTACGC